>NZ_JALHPM010000023.1:0-53175 GCF_022842525.1 Luteitalea sp. | reverse complement strand
GGGGAGTCCGCGCCGGGTGGGGCTGCGGCTGCGCCGGCCGCGCCTGCGACGCCGGGGACGGTGGTGCTGGCCAATCAGTGGCGGACGATCTTCGACTTCGCCGAAGAGAAGCTCGAGGTGTTCCACATCTTCGAGTTCGCCAACGCTGCCGCGGGCCCGGTGTCGGTGCCGGCGCCGCTCGAGATCGCGATGCCCGAGGACGCCGAGCAGGTGACGTTGCTCGAGGGATCGTCGCCGCAGGCGCGCGTGTTCGAGCGGAAGCTGGTCGTCGCCGGACCGTTCGCGCCGGGACGCACGGTGGTGCAGGTGGCGTACCGCCTGCCGATCACGGGCCCGAGCCGATCCGTCGCGCTGACGCTGCCGGTCGCGAGCATGGCGACCAACGTGATCGTGCGCCGCCTCGGCGAGACGAAGCTCGTCGCGCCGGTGCTGCCACAGGCGCGCGAGGCGGACGCCGAGGGGAAGAAGTACTTCACGGGCACCGGCCCCGGACTCAAGGCCGGCGAGACGCTGACGCTCACGGTCGACGGCTTGCCGTACCACCCGCGCTGGCCGCGGTATACCGCGCTCGCACTGGCGGGGGTGATCGTCCTCGCAGGGTTGTGGCTGGTGCTGGGCGTGCCGGTCGACCCGACGGCGCGCATCCGGCAACTCGAGACGCAGCGCACCGCACTGCTGGCGCGCCTGCAGCGCCTCGAGCAGGGCGGGGAACCGGCCACCGGCGAACTGCGCGAGGAACGGGATGCCGTGCTGCGCGACCTCGAGGGCATCTACGCGATGCTCGATGCCGAGCGTGCCCGCCGCGACGGGCACGTGCAGGAACGCCAGGCGTCGTAGGTGTCCGCCCCGTTGCTGGTCTGCTCGCACGTGGCGCGCCAGTTCGGGCGGCGTCGCGTGCTGCGCGACATCTCGTTCGAAGGCTATCCCGGCGAGGTCCTCGGCCTGCTCGGTCCCAACGGCTCGGGAAAGACGACGCTGCTGGGCGTGCTGTCGACCCTCGCCGAGCCGTCGCGCGGCAGCGTCACCTACCCGACGGCCGCGCATCTCGATTCCCCGCGTCGCATCATCGGCGTGCTCGGCCACGAGCCCCAGCTCTATGGCGAGCTGACGGCCCGCGAGAACCTCGAGCTCTTTGCCCGCCTGGCCGGCGTCGAAGACAGCTCGACGGCCGTCACTCGCGCGCTCGACCAGGCGCGACTGAGCGATCGCGGGGACGATTTCGTCGAACGCTTCTCCCGCGGCATGCGTCAGCGGTTGGCCTTCGAGCGCGTGCTCCTGCCGAGTCCGCGCGTGCTCCTGCTCGACGAGCCGTTCACCGGCCTGGACGACGAGAGCGCGCACCGCATGGTGGGGCGCCTCGGGGAGTTGCGTGATGCCGGCACGCTCGTCGTGCTCGCGACGCACGACCTCCTGCTCGTCGAGTCGCTCGTCGATCGCGCCTGCATCGTCAAGGGCGGCGTGCTGCTGCCGCTCGACCGGTCTCTGCCGCTCGCCGAGTCGTACCGCGCGGCGGTCAACGGGGAGCACGTCGAACGCCGAACGCCAAACGCTGAAGGGCGCGGCGATCGCGTCTTGGGTAGGGACCGCTCTCCGAGCGGTCCGACGATGGGCGTCAATCGGCTCGGGTCTCACGAGGACGGCCGGCTCGGAGAGCCGGCCCTCCCCACCGAGGCGGCCCTCCCCCCGGAGGCGCCGACACCAGCCGAGTCGTCCCTCACGGACATCGCACGCGCGGCGTGGGTGTTGCTCGCGAAGGATCTGCGCATCGAGTGGCGTTCGCGGGAGGGCATCCTGACCACCGCGTGCTTCGCGCTGGCGTGCGTGCTGGTGTTCTCCTTCGGTCTGGTGCGCGACGGCACGCCGGTGCCCGATGCCGGCCCTGCGGTCCTGTGGGTGACGGTGGCGCTGGCGGGCACGCTGGCCATGGCGCGGACGTTCGAACGCGAGCGGGCCGCTGGCACCCTGATGGCGGTGCTGGCGTCGCCCACGCCGCGGCCGGCGATCTACCTCGGGAAGTGGGGCGCGTTGATGGCCCTGATGTTCTCGGTGGAACTGGTGCTGCTGCCGTTGGTGGCGCTGTTCTTCCAGATGCCGATCGACCGCGAACCGCTGGTGCTGGTGGCGCTGCTGGCCGCTGGCACCGCCGGGTACGCCGCCATCGGAACGCTGTTTGCGGCGATGCTGGCGCGGACGCGCACGCGCGATGTCCTGCTGCCGCTGCTGCTGTATCCGATGAGCGTGCCGGTGATCATCGGCGGGGTGCGCGGCACGGCGGCCGCCCTGGCCGATCCGTACGTCCCGGGCGTGGTCAGCCTGTGGCTGCCCCTCTTGATATGCTTTGACGCGGTGTTCGCGATCCTCGCGTTGTGGACCTTCGGTACGCTGATGACCGATGCTGCTCCACGCGTGGCCAAGGAGGCCTGAGATGTTGACGCGCAGCGTGCCTGCGATCCTGGTGCTGGCGCTGGCGATGTTCGGTGTCGCGCCGTACTTCATCGCCCAGGCGCCGTACGAGTCCACGATGGGGCTCGTCCAGAAGATCTTCTACTTCCACGTGCCGGCCGCGATCATGATGTTCCTCGCGACCTTCGTGTGCGGCATCGCCAGTGTGGCGTACCTCGCGAAGGGGCGCGCACACAGCGACCGCCTGGCCGAGGCCGCGGCCGAACTGACGGTGCTGTTCGGCATCATCACCCTCATCTCCGGGCCGCTGTGGGCCCGCAAGGCCTGGGGCGTGTGGTGGCAGTGGGACGCGCGGCTGACGTCCACGCTGGTGCTCTGGCTGCTGTTCTCGGCCTACCTGCTCCTGCGGCGCTTCGGCGGGCCCGGGACGGAGAAGCTGTCCGCGGGGGTGGCGCTCTTCGGCATGGCCAACGTGCCTTTCATCTACTGGTCCGTCAACGTGTGGCGGACGATGCATCCGAAGACGACCGTCGTGCCCTCGCTCGTGCCCGAGATGCGCTTCCCGTTCTACTGGTGCATGGCCGCGTTCCTCCTCCTGTTTCTGGCCCTCATCAAGACGCGCGTGCGCCTGGCCGAGCAACAGGATTCACTCGACCTCCTGCTGGCGGAGGCTGAGGGCTAGACATGACGTTCGTCACTCGCATGGTTCGCCTGCGTCGCCCGGCCCGGGCGCGCCTGTCCCTCATCGCCCTGCTGCTCGTCCTGTGGACCGCGGGCTCCGCCGCGCTCCGCGCCCAGGATGCGCAGGCGCCGCCCACCTCTGCGGCGCAGGACGAGTACGTCCCGATCGATCAGCTGCCCGAGAGCGAGAAGTTGCCCGCGGCGCCGTACCTGATCGCGGCCTACTCGGTGGCCTGGGGCGCGATTCTGATCTACGTGTGGATGCTCTGGCGTCGCCTCGGACAGGTCGAAGCCGAACTGCGCGAGGCACGGCGCAGCGCCGGCGGACGGTAGGGCGCCGTGACCGCCGGGCACTTCATCTTCATCCCCGCGACTTTGCTCGTGGGCATCGTGATTGGCTGGATTCTCGGGTCGCGTGCCGCGATGGATGCGATGCGGTCGCAGCAGAAGCGCGCCGACGAGAAGCGGGCGCGCGGGTGAGGGGCGGCCGCCTCGCCGAGGCGGCCGCTATCGTCCTTCGGACAGGCGCGACGCGAGCAGTTCCGGCAGGCCCGCGGCCCGAATCGCGGCCTGTTCGGCGGCGACGTCGTACTGGATGCGGTGCAGCGTGATGGTCCGCGCGCCGAGGTCCACCATCGCGTAGGCGGCGCGCGGGTCGCCATCGCGCGGCTGGCCCACCGAGCCCGGGTTCACCAGCCAGCGATCCTCCAGACGAATCGAGAGCGTGGTGCGGGTCCACGTGTCGCCGCTCTCCACGACGGGGTGTCCTTCACCCGAGCCGTAGGCGCCCTGCACGTGCGTGTGGCCGAAGAGGCAGAGCGGGCGCCGGCCCAGTGCCGCGGCATCGCGGATGTCGTCGATCCAGACCAGGTAGGCGTCCTCGTCGGCCGGGGACCCGTGCCACACCTCCAGCACATCGTCCACCAGCAGCGGCCCGGCGGGCAGGTCCCGAAGGTAGGCCAGGTGCGCCGGGGACAAGGCGCGGGTGGTCCATTCGGCCGCCTCACGCGCATGGGAGTTGAAGGCGAGCAGGTCCATCACGCCGCAGATGGCCTTGTCGTGGTTGCCGCGGACGACCACGTGGGGAGCGAGGGCCCGGATCCGATCGATCACCGCCCCGGGTTCGGCGCCGTAGCCGACGAGGTCGCCGAGCACGAGCAGACGGTCGTACTGGTCCGACGGGCAGTCCCGGAGGACCGCGGCCAGGGCCGGCAGGTTGCCGTGGATGTCGCTGATGACGAGGTAGCGCACGCTGTGGCTCTATAAACGATGAACGCGGCCAACCTGAACGGCTACCAGCCGAGTTTGTGCAGCACCCGCTCGACGAGTGCCTCGATGCGCCCCTGCGCGTCGATTCTGACATGCGCGAGGCGGTAGACCGCACGCCGCGTCTCGAAGAGGGCCGCGAAGGCCTCGCGGTCTGCCGCCAGCGGCCGCCGGCCGTCCGACGGCACGCGGTCGACGATGCGGTTGAAGGGGGCATCAAGCCAGACCGTGAGGCCGTCGGCGAGGATGTCGGCCCGGTTGGCTGCCTGGATGAACGTCCCGCCGCCGGTCGCGATGATGACGTGGCGGGCCGGCAGGAAGGCGAGCAGCACGTCGCGCTCGACCTTGCGGAAGTAGGGTTCGCCGTCCTGGGCGAAGACCTGCGAGACGGTGCGTCCCTCCCGCCGTTCGATCTCCTCGTCGAGATCGACGACGCGCCAGCCCAGCCGCCGGCCGAGGGCGCGCGCGAGCGTGGTCTTGCCCGACCCCATGAAGCCCACGAGGTAGAGCTTGTCGGTGGGGATCCCGATCATTTCCTGAGCGCGGCGAGGATGTCGAAGAACCCGGGGTAGGCCGCGTCCACGGCGTCGGCGCCGTGGATCACGGTCGCCTCGAGGGCGCCGAGGCCGGCGATGGTGAAGGCCATCGCGAGACGGTGGTCGTCGGTCGCCTCGAGGTCGCCGCCGAGCAGACGCCGGGACCCGCGGACGTGGAAGCCATCCGGCAGTTCGTCGGCGTCGGCACCGAGGGCCCGCAAGCCGTTCACGAGCGGGGTGATGCGATCCGCATCGCCGGTGCGCAACTCACCGGCGCCGGTGACGCGCAGCTCGCCGCCATGCGTCGCCACGGCGGCCAGCATCGGCAATTCGTCGAGGAGCGCCGGCACCTCGGCCGGGGTCACCTCGAGACGCCGGAGCGCCCGATACCGCACCCGGGCGCGGCCGACGGGTTCGTCGGCGTCGGTCCGCTCCACGTGCAGGTCCACGTCGGCCCCGAGGCGACGCAGGATGTCGAAGAAGGCGATCCGGGTCGGGTTGAGACCGACATCACGCAACTCGATGAAGGAGCCCGGGAGCGCCGCGGCCGCACACGCCCAGAAGGCGGCGAACGACGGGTTGCCCGGGACCACGACAGGTCGTCCGGAGAGCGACTGAGGACCGGCCAGCCTGATGACGCGCCCCTGCATCTCCACTGTGGCCCCGAACGCCCGCAGGGCACGCACCGTATGGTCGCGCCTGCCGACGGCTGCCTCGACGGTGGTGACGCCGGACGTCTGCACGGCGGCCAGCAGGACGGCGGAGGTGACCTGGGCGCTCGGCGTGTCGGGGCGCCAGGTGATGGCCTGCAGGTTGCCGCCGCCGACACTGATGGGCGGTCGTCCGTTGAACGAGCTGACCTCGGCGCCCATGGCCCGCAGCGGTTCGACCACGTCTTCCATCGGTCGTCGCCGCAGGGCGCCGTCGCCGGACAGGACGCTCGTGAACGGATGCGCGGCGAGCACGCCGGCGAGCAGGTGCAGCGTGGCCGAGGAGTGGCCGCAGTCCAGGTCGGTGCGCGAGGGCTGCAGTCCCCGGAGGCCGCGTCCCACGACCTGGACCGTCGGGACCTCCGCGCCGGTCTGACGGTCGAAGCCGGTATGGCGTGAGACCACCGTGCCGAGTTGCTCGAGACACGCGAGGGTGCGTTGACCGTCGAGTCCCGGAGCGAAGTGACTGATGCGCGTGACGCCGTCGGCCAGGGCCGCGAGCATCGCGTACCGATGGGAGATGGACGTGTCGCCGGGCACGCGCACGACGCCTTCGAGGGCAGCGGCGGGCCTGACGGCAACGGTCCTGGTGAACGCGGCGGGCATGCGGGCTTCACTGTAACAAACAGTGGAGCGTGTATGATGCACGCCAAAGCCCGACCACATGGCCGCAGACCGATCCGCGCTTTCCCTGGTACTCAACAGCCACGTCGATGTCCTGGACTACGTGCAGGTGGTGTGCGATCAGCTGTGCGCGACCGCGCAGTTGAACGAGGATGCCGGGCACTGGGTCGGCGTGTCGGTGCGCGAGTCGGTGGTCAACGCGATCCGGCACGGCAACAAGTTCGATCCGGCCAAGCACGTCCACGTCGACTTCGCCTTCGTCCCGGCCGACGCGCCCGAGTTCCTCGAGGTCGCCGTGCGCGACGAGGGCGAGGGCTTCGAGGCCGAGGAAGTCGCCGACCCGCTGGCCCCGGAGAACCTCCTGAAGTCGAGTGGCCGCGGCATCTTCTTCATGCGCAACTTCATGGACGACGTCCAGTTGCGGAAGCTCCCCGAGGGCGGCATGGAAGTCCGCATGCGCAAGCGTCTCTCGGCCCCTGCTGAATGACCACACCCGACCCCCTGCTGCTGGCCACGGCCATCGAAGCCGTCCAGAAGGCCGGCGCCATCCAGCTGGCCCACTTCGGTGGGCCGATGCGCATCGACAAGAAGGGCGCCATCGACCTCGTCACCGAAGTCGATGTGGCCGTCGAGCGGATGTTCCGCGCGCTCATCGCCGAACGCTTTCCCGATCACGTGGTCCTCGGCGAAGAGTTGCAGCAGGACGATCTCCGACACCGGACGGCGCCGGGCTACTGCTGGGTGTTCGATCCCATCGACGGCACGACGAACTTCGCCCACGGTCTGCCGATTTTCTGCGCCTCGCTCGGCCTCGAGCTCGACGGCGAGGCCATCGTGGCCGCCGTGTACGACCCCACGCGTCGAGAACTCTTCACGGCGGAGAAGGGGCAGGGGGCGCGCCTGAACGGTGAGCGGCTGGCGGTGACGCAGGCCGACAGCGTGATGGACAGCCTGCTGGTCACCGGGTTTCCGTACACCGTGCAGCAGCCCGAGATCGGCGAGGAGCTCGTGGCACTGTTCGGCCACTTCCTCGGTCGGAGCCGTGCGGTCCGCCGGTTGGGCTCGGCGGCCCTCGACCTCTGCTACGTGGCCGCGGGACGCATGGACGGCTTCTACGAGGCGACGCTGAAGCCCTGGGATTCGTGTGCCGGCGCGCTGCTGGTCGAAGAGGCCGGAGGCACGGTCACCGACTGGACGGGCACCCGGTTCCAGTCACGTCTGCCGCAGGTCCTGGCGACCAACGGCCGCATCCACGCCGAGATGCTGGCCCTCCTCACCGAGTTTCAGGCACGCCGAACCCGGGGCCGGGCGGACTGACCCCGACTGATGACAGGGGCGCGGGCACATTCCTTGCTTCTGTGACGTCTCAACGAGTGCCGGGGGCCGCACGCATGGGGCGTGACTCCCGGGCGATGCCACACGGCAGGGGAGACACGGTCATGGTTCGACGGATGGTGGCGGGCGTAGCGCTGGTGCTCGCGTGCAGCGGGGCGGCAGCGGCCCAGGATGTGGTCCTCGGCGGCAACATCGGCGGCTTCCTCGTGAGGAACGAAGAGTCGCGCGATCGCAACGACGTGCTGCGCCAGAACCTCAGCTTCCTGGAGTTCAATCTCGACGAGTTCGACGGCCTCTCCGCGGGTGGCGACTTCTCGATCAGCCTCGGGTCCTTCATCGAGGTGGGCGCCGGGCTGAACTACTACCAGCGCACCGTCCCGACGGTCTACTCGCGCTTCGTGGACGACGATGGGACCGAGATCGATTCGGACCTGAAGCTGCGCAACATCCCGCTGGCGCTGACGGCCAAGGTGTTCCCGCTGACGCGGGATGCCGGGTTCCAGCCGTACATCGGTGGGGGCGTGCAGTTCAACCGCTGGCAGTACACCGAGGTCGGTGAGTTCCTCGACTTCAGCAACGGCGAGATCTTCCGCGACAGCTTCGTCGACGACGGCATGGAGATCGGCCCGGTGTTCCTCGCCGGTGTGCGCTTCCCGGTCGGCAGCAACCTGCTGATGGGCGGCGAGTGGCGCTACTCGACGGCCAAGGCCGACGTGGACCCCGACCTCGGCTTCTTCGGCGACACGATCGATCTCGGCGGCAACACCGTCCTCTTCACGCTCGCCTTCAAGTTCCGCTAAGGCCGCAGGCCTGGTCCCGGCGCGTCCCCGGTGGGCGGCGTGCGCACGTAGAGTGCGACGCCGCCTCCCTCGCAGGTGCGGGTGAAGCCCGAGAGAAACGCGGGATCCTTCTGCGCCATCTGGAACAGCTGGTCGCCCCCCTCGGCCTTCTCCTCGACGAGGACGAAGGCCGCGTGGCGTCTCGGACTCTTGAGCGCCTCGTACCAGAGTTCGCCGATGCCCTCGTGGATGTAGTGGCGAATGGAAAGGCCGCTCGTCGAGGTCTCCTGCATGTAGTGAGCCAGGGAGCCCATGCTGACGAGGATCGGTTCGCCGCGCCAGGCGTCCATCAGGCAGGCGGTCACGTCACGTCGTTCGCGCTGGTTGGCGCGGTCCCATTGCGCTTCGGCGACCATGGGTGAGGTGAGGCCGAGCGGGCGGCGCTCGACGGCGAGCACCCCGAGCACCACCAGCAGCACCGCCGGGCGCCAGGCCTTCGGCAGCAGCGCGATGACCATGCCGATGCAGGCCGCCGCGGCCGTGATCAGCAGAATCATGTAACGGATCCTGAACGGGTGGCCGCTCACGAAGGCGTAGTAGGGGAGGGCGGCACTGCCGGCCAGCGCCAGCACGAACCACCAGGCTTGCCGATCGGCGCGCACCAACCCCTGCAGCAGGACCACGATCGCCCCCGCTGCCGCGGCCCACGCCACCGGCCAGCCGCCGACGCGGCCCAGCCCCCACCCGACCTGCACAAGCGCCTTCGCCGGTTCGCGATAGGCCGGGTTGTTGGGCTCGTAGAAGCCGCCGGTGACCAGCCATGCCCCGACGGTGGCCTTACTGAGGATGAGAAACAGGATCAGCGCGCCGAGCGGCCACACGCCGATCCGCCAGACGAGCGTGAGCGATTGCGCGAAGCCGACGCGCTGACGCCACAGGGTGAGCCACGCCACCAGGCCGGCAGCCACGGTGATGGGCCACGCCTCGTACCGGGTCAGACACGCGAGGGCCAGCAGGAGCCCGGCCGGCCAGGCCGACGGCTCGGGTGGGCGCGTCCTGGTGTCGCCCGGGCGCCGGGCTCGGTACCGCTCGACCATGCCGGTGGTCCAGTGGTGGAGCCAGGCGACGCCGCTGATGGTGAGGCCGAGCAGCAGCGGCTCGGTCATCGGCGTGGCCTGCAGGTAGAGCAGGTCCGGCTGGTAGACGAAGATGGCCAGGGTCGCCAGGGCCGCCGGGACGGATCCGGACAGCCGCGCCACCAGCCAGGTGAGCGACGCGGCCGCGGCCGCAAACGACAGCATCGAGATGACGACACCCGACAGACCGGTGCGGTACCAGGCGTCGACCTGGACCGGCAGCGCGTTCAGCACGTGCGGCAGGGGCAGCCAGACCGCGCCGATCTGGCGCCAGCCCGGCGTCAGGCTGTCGAAGATGCGCCGGGCGACGACCAGGTGGGCCTTGGCATCGTAGTGGCTCAGCGTCAGGTCCTGGGCGGCGTAGTAGGACGTGGCCAGACTGCCGAGGATCAGGGCGACGGCGGCCGCGACCAACGGAAGAAAGGCGGGACGGGCGGTCAGGGGCGTGGGCGCAGGCACGGGCGGGGGTTGGATATAATCACGGCCGGGGTCCGACCATCCCGCCATAGTACCCCGGCCTCCCGGCCGCCTACGTACCCTGCATGTCGAAAGTCGTCGCCACCGTCCAGTCGTTTGCGTTGACCCTCGGGGCCCCCGGGCTCTTCCTGGTCGCGCTGCTCGATTCCTCGCTCCTGTCGCTGCCACAGGTGCCGGATCTGCTGCTGATCTGGATGGTCACCAAGCACCCGTCGCTCTGGCTGCTCTACGCGGCGATGGCCACGCTCGGATCGGTGGTCGGCTGTGTCGGGATGTACCTGCTGGCCCGCAAGGGCGGCGAGCGCGTGCTGCGCAAGATGGTGAGCGCCGAGCGGATGGCGCGGGGACGCGCCACGTTCCAGAAGTGGGGACTGCTGGCGGTGCTCGTGCCCTCCCTCCTGCCGCCGCCGGCCCCGTTCAAGGTCTTCGTGCTGCTGGCCGGCGTGGTGCAGATCCCGTTGTGGCAGTTCATCGCCGCCATCAGCCTGGGGCGGGGTGTCCGCTTCGTGGCCGAGGCGCTGCTGGCGCGCTGGTACGGCCAGCAGGCGATCACGTTTCTCGACGAGAATCTGCGTCCGGTGTCGCTCGGCCTGGCAGCGGTCCTCGTGGTCGGTGCACTGCTCTGGGTGCTGATTCGTCAACGGCGGACGCAACACGCCGGTGCGGTATAATCCCGCGTTCGCCTGATGCCCCCCGAGATCTCGCTCGTCATTCCCATCTTCAACGAAGCGCCGAACATCGAGGCGCTCTACGGCGAGATCACGGCAGCCCTCGACCCGTGGGGCCGCTCCTACGAGGTGCTCCTCATCGACGACGGCAGCACCGACGGGAGCGCGGACCTGCTGGCGACGCTGCCGGCGCGGGACTCCCGCTTCCGGATCATCCGCTTCCGCAAGAACTTCGGCCAGACGCCGGCGTTCTCGGCCGGGTTCGCCTATGCGCGCGGCAAGGTGATCATCACCTCCGACGGCGACCTGCAGAACGATCCGAAGGACATCCCGATGCTCGTCGCCCGCCTCGAGCAGGGCTACGACATCGTGTGCGGCTGGCGCAAGAACCGCAAGGACACGCTCGTCACGCGCCGCATCCCGTCGATCATCGCCAACCGGCTGATCTCGCGCGCCACCGGCGTCGCACTGCACGACTACGGGTGCTCGCTGAAGGCCTTCCGCAGCGAGGTGGTCAAGCCGCTGCGGCTCTACGGCGAGATGCACCGCTTCATCCCGGCCATCGCCAGCGAGTTCGGCGTCAAGGTGGACGAAGTGGAGGTGAACCACCGGGCCCGTCGCGCCGGCGTCTCCAAGTACGGCCTGTCGCGCACCATCCGGGTGATTCTCGATCTGGTCACGGTCAAGTTCCTGCTGAACTACGCGACCCGGCCGCTGCAGATCTTCGGCCTCGTGGGTGTCGTGCTCGGCGGACTCGGCGTGGTGATCATGGCGTACCTCACCTTCGTGCGCCTCTTCCTGCACCAGGGCATCGCCGACCGCCCCCTGCTGCTGTTCGGCATCCTGCTCGTCTCGTCCGGTCTGCAGTTGCTGACCATGGGCCTGCTGGCGGAGCTGCAGGCCCGCACGTACCACGAGTCCCAGGACAAGCCGACCTACGCGATCCGCGAGATCGTCGAGGCCACGGCGGAATGCGCCGAGCCGACCCACGTGGCCGGCACCATCGGCTCCGGCCCGCGGGAGCTGTCACGGGGGTGAAGACCCCGCGCCCGCACGACGACCGGATCACCGTGATCCAGCGCGAGCTCTTCGACGACAAGAAGTCGAAGGCGCAGCGCTACGCCGAGCTGGTCATCGGCAGGCCCGGCCTGTGGGCGCTGCTCTCGTACGAACTGGTCACGCTGCTGTGCTGGGGCGTGCCCGGCGCCCTGGGCCTCTTCCTGCGGTCGAAGTTGTATCCGCTGCTGCTCGGATCCTGCGGGCGGGGCGTCGCCTTCGGCACTGGCGTGGTGCTGCGCCATCCCCACAAGATTCACATCGCTGACAACGTCGTCGTCGACGATGGCTGTTGCCTGGATGCCAAGGGCCAGGACAATGCCGGCATCCGGATTGGCCGGGGGGTGTTCCTCGGGCGCAACACCATCCTGAGCTGCAAGAACGGCGACATCGTCATCGAGGACGAGGCCAACATCGGCTTCAACACCGAGATCTTCTCGGCGTCGCGCGTGCGCGTCGGCAAGAAGGTGCTGATCGCGGCCTACACCTATCTGGTCGGGGGCGACCACCTCTACGATCGCGTCGACATCCCGGTGCTCGATCAGGGACGCACCGCGGCGGGCATCGACATCGGCGATCACGTCTGGCTCGGCGCGCACGTGGTGGTGACCGACGGCTCGCGGGTCGGCCGTGATGCGATCGTCGGCGCCGGGGCCGTGGTGGTGGGCGAGATCCCCGAGTTCGCGATTGCCGTCGGTACCCCGGCCAAGGTCGTGCGCGACCGGCGCGGGTAAGGCCCATGTGCGGCATCGTCGCCATCGCTCATCGTGATTGCCGCGCCCCCGTCAGCGAGGACGCCCTGCGTGGCATGGCGCGCACTCTCGTGCATCGCGGGCCGGAGGACGAAGGCGTGCTGTCGCGTCGCGGCGGCGGGCTCGGGTTCCGGCGGCTGTCCTTCATGGACATTCCGGGCGGGCAGCAGCCCTTCACCAACGAAGCCGGCAACGTGCACGTGGTCGGCAACGGCGAGATCTACAACTACCCCGCGTTGCGCCAGCAACTCGAAGGGCTCGGGCACCAGTTCCGATCCGGGTCCGACATCGAGGCGGCGCTGCACGCCTACGAGGAGTGGGGCACCGACGCCTTCGCGCATCTGCGTGGCATGTTCGCGATCGCGTTGTACGACGAGCGGACGCAGGCCCTCGTGGCGGCGCGCGACCGCGCCGGCGAGAAGCCGCTGTTCTATGCCGACACGCCGCAGGGGCTCTTTCTCGCCTCCGAGATCAAGGCCCTGCTGGTGCGTCCCGAGGTGTCGAGGACGTTCGACCTCCAGGCGCTCGATCAGTTCCTGACGTACGAGTACGTCATCGCGCCGCGCACGCTCTTCACGCAGATCCGATCGCTGCCCGCCGCACACGCGCTCGTCTATCGCGAGGGCAAGATCCGCGTGGCGCGCTACTGGGACGTGGCTGCCACGCCCGTGCGTGAATGGGCCGCCGACGATGCGGCGGTGGCCGTGCGCGAGGCGCTGGCCACGGCGGTCGATCGTCAGATGATGTCGGACGTGCCGCTCGGCGTCTTCCTGTCGGGCGGCATCGACTCGAGTGCGATCGCGGCCTTCATGGCCGACTCGGCCCGGCGCCGTGGCGTGACCGTGACGAGCTTCAGCATGGGGTTCCGGGACCAGAGCTACAACGAACTCCCGTATGCCCGCGAGATCGCGACGCGCTTCGGGCTGACGCATGTCGAGGACATGGTGACGGCGGATGTCGCCGCGCTCTTCGACCCGCTGGTGGCCCACCTCGACCAACCCTTCGCCGACGTGTCGCTGTTCCCGACCTACCTCGTGTCACGACTCGCACGGCAGCACGTGAAGGGGGTGCTGGCGGGCGATGGCGGTGACGAGTTGTTCGGCGGCTACGACGCGTACGCGGCGCAGGCCATGGCGGCGCGTCTCTCGCGGGTCGCACCCGACGTCGCCTGGCGGCTCGCCGATCGCGCGGCGCAGCTGGTGCCGCCGTCGTCGCAGAAGAAGGGGACGTTGAACAAGATCAAGCGTTTCCTCTCGGGCATGACGGCCAACAGCGCGGATCTGGGGCACTACCGCTGGATGACGTTCATGGATGGCCCGGCGCGCGGGCGCCTCTACACGCCGGTCCTGCTCGAGGCGACGCTCGGCGGAGACGTCCATCGCGAGGTGCGCGAGGCCCTGGGCGCCTACCGGGCTGACGATGCCGTCAATCGCGAGCTGTATGCGGACCTGCGGGTGTACCTGGCCGACGACATCCTCGTGAAGGTCGATCGCATGAGCATGGCGACCTCGCTCGAGACGCGCGCGCCGTTTCTCGACACCGACGTCATGGAACTGGCGTTCTCGATGCCAGGCCACCTCAAGGTCCGCGGCTCGCAGCGCAAGATCGTGCTCAAGCAGGCCCTGCGCGGCGTGCTGCCCGACAGCATCCTGTCGCGCCGCAAGGAAGGCTTCAGCATCCCGATGAAGAACTGGCTGCGACAGGAACTGCAGCCGCTCATGCGGGACCTGTTGTCGGAGGCGCGCCTGCGGCGGCGTGGCCTGTTCGAACCGCGCGAGGTGCAGCGGTTGATGGCCGAACACGTCGAGGGCCGGGCCAACCATGCCCACCAGCTGTTCTCGCTGATGGTGTTCGAGCGCTGGGCCGACGCGCTCGATGCGCCGGTTCAGTTGCCGGGCGTCGTCGCGGCCTCGTAGACCCGCGCCAGCGCCTGCACTTCCTTCGCACGCCGCGCCTCGGACCACCCCAGTTCGTCGGCCATCAGCTGCGCCGCCGCGTCCACGGCCGCGGCCCCGGGATGGCCACGGGTGCCGGCCTCCGTGCGCCGCAGCAGCGCATCGGCGAGCGTCACCGCCATCTCTTCGCGCACGGCGTAGAGGATCTCCGCGCCGGTCACCGCCGTGCCTGTTGGGAGGGACGCCTCGCCGACGCGTCCGATCCCCAGTGGCCGCAGCAGCGCGTCATCCTCGGCGCGCTGCGCCATCGCGATGACGTCGGTCCAGCGCGTCCCGTAGCTGAACACGAGGCGCTCGATGAGCGTGGCGGGCACCGCGGGCGTGGCCTGACGCACGGCATCGGCGAGGAACGTGTCGAAGCGATCGATCTCGCCGCCATCGAGCCTGGTGGTGGCGGTGGCGCAGGGTGCCACGGGCGTGTCGAGCCACCGGGTGATGGCGTCCACGGCCCGTTCGGCCGAGTGGCGCGCGGTGGTGTACCGCACGCCGACCAGCGAGAACAGTCGCGGGCAGCCGTCCTCGGCGTGATCGATGAACGGACCGTCGCGCAGGAGCGTGACGCGCCGCGCCGACGCCTCGGTGGCCGGCAGCAGGCCCCGGTGGACGAGGCGGATGTCGCTGGCGTCGATCGAGGCGCGCGGGAAGGCGGCGTTGACGTCGCCGAGCAACTGGTCGACGAACTCGCGCCGCGGCACGAGCTGGTCGGCCGTGCCGGTCCAGGGGTCGTGACTGGTGCCCGCGATCGTCGCGCCGCGCCACGGGGCGAGGAAGAACAGGCGCCCGCGTGCGTTGCCGCCCACCGCATGCGAGCCACCGAGGCCCTCGAGCACGAGGTTCATGGCCACCGACCACTGGGGCACACGGCGCCCCGACGCCGCGGCCCCCCAGGCTCGCAGCAGGTCGGCCGTCCACCCACCGGTGGCGAGCATGACGGCCCTGGCCCGGATCGGGAACGCCGGCGCCTCCGGTTGCGTCGACTGCGCCATCACGCCGGCCACCGCGCCATCGTCCTGCCGAATCAGTCCGACCGCCTGGACGTGGTTGGCGGCTTCGAGGCCGTGCCGAACCGCCGTGCGGATGAACGCGAGTTCGGCGCGCGAGCTGTTGGAGAACTGCGCGTCGTGCCACTCGATGGCGCCGGTCACGCCGTGGGGATCGATCCAGGGAGCGAGCCGCAGGGTTTCCTCGCGCGAGACGATGCGACTCGACGGCAGGTGCTTGCTCGGGTCGGGCAGGGCGTTGCGGTCGCGTGACAGCAGGTCGTTGAGGAGGAAGTAGGCCCCGAGGGCCAGCTTGTGCCGGGTCGGCTTGGCGCTGGTGGGCAGCAGGAAGGGCAGGGGATGGACGAGATGGGGCAGGATGTGCGACAAGGCCCGCCGTTCGCGCAGGTACTCGCGCATCTCGTCGATGTGGCCGCGCTGGAGCGAGCGCACGCCGCCATGCACGGTCTTGGCGTTGTTGAAGGACGTGCCGCTGCCGAAATCGCCGCGCTCGATGAGGGCGACGGTCAAGCCACGCTGGGTGGCATCCCACGCGACCGTCGCGCCGTAGATGCC
This sequence comes from Luteitalea sp., assembly GCF_022842525.1. NCBI lineage: Bacteria > Pseudomonadati > Acidobacteriota > Vicinamibacteria > Vicinamibacterales > Vicinamibacteraceae > Luteitalea > Luteitalea sp. Next base: position 37,241 of record NZ_JALHPM010000023.1, on the reverse strand, counting down.
GGCACCCACGATGAGCAGGTCGAACTCTGAGGTGGTGAGCCGACTCGGATCGCGTCGCACGTGCCGAGTATTTTACGATAGCGGGATGCACTCACCCGCGACCCGGCCGCAGGGCCCCGTCACCGCCGCCGATGTCGCCGCCTACTGGAACACGCGCATCCACGACCTCGAGATGACCAGCCACCCGGTCGGGACGCTGGCCTTCTTCGACGATCTGGACGACTACCGCTTCGACAAGCTCCACTATCTGCCGCGGATCGTCGACTTCAACGGCTTCGCCGGCCAGCAGGTCCTGGAGATCGGCTGCGGCATCGGCACCGACCTGGTGCGGTTCGCCCGGGGGGGCGCCCGGGTCACCGGCGTCGATCTGGCGCAGAGCTCGATCGATCTCGCACGGAAGAACTTCGAGCTGCACGGGGTCCAGGCCGAGGACCTGCGCGTGGCCGACGGGGGAGCCCTGCCATTCGACCAGGCGTCCTTCGACGTCGTCTACTGCCATGGGGTGCTGCAGTACGCGCCTGACGCGGCCGCGATCGTGGCCGAGGCGCGCCGCGTGTTGCGCCCGGGGGGCAGGGCGATCTTCATGGTCTACAACCGGGTCTCGTGGTTGCAGGCCATGTCGACGGTCATGAAGGTCGGGCTCGAGCATGGCGATGCGCCAGTGCTGAAGCTCTACTCCATCCCCGAGTTCCAGGCGCTGCTGGCGCCGTTTCGCGAGGTGGATATCGTCCCGGAACGGTTTCCCGTCGCCTCGAGGTTGCACAAGGGATGGAAAGCCGTGGCCTTCAATTCGGTGTTCGTCGGCACCTTCAACGCCTTGCCCAGGTCCTGGGTGCGCCGCTACGGCTGGCATCTGATGGCGTTCTGCCGGCCGTAGTCGGACTCGGGATACTGATGGCGGGCTGTGCCGGCGAGCCTTCGCCTGCCGCTGGGTCGCCGCGAGAAGCGGAGACGGAGACGGAGGCGGAGGCGGCGACGGCGGACAGGTCCGCCGAGGGGCACGTGTCGGACGGCTCGGCGAGCCGTCCCGCCCAACCGCAGCCCCAGGCGTCGCAGCCCTACCAGTCCGTGACGAGCGGCATGCTGGTGTTCCAGTCGGATGTCGCCGGGCGTCCGAAGATCTTCACGATCGACGTCGCAAACGGGCAGGTGCGGCAGCTCACGCGCGGCACCGACTGGCGCGACGAGTCCCCGCGCTGGTCGCCGGACGGGCAGTGGATCGCCTTCACGTCCAACCGGGCCCACTACGGGGCGCAGCCCGAGGGGGGCACGCCGGACCTCGACGTCTACGTGATGCGCGCGGATGGCACCCAGGTCCGACGCATCACGACCGACGCCGGCAACGACCACGACCCGAGCTGGACGCCCGACGGGCAGGCTCTGGTCTTCTCGTCGGATCGCGCATCACGGGGCGACCTCTACCGCGTGCGGGTCGCCGATGGCCACACCGACCGTCTCACGACCAACTTCGTGGGACGGGCGATCATGCCGGCCGTGTCGCCCGACGGCCGGACCGTTGCGTTTGCCGCGCAGACGCTGCGCGTGGGCGCCTTCTGGAACTTCCAGGTCCACCTGCTCGATGTCGCCTCGGGGCGTACGACGCCGGTCCCCGCCAGCGGCGGGGCCTGCTGGCCCGCGTGGTCGCCCGACGGGAGACGGCTCTACAACGTGCAACTCGAGGTCGAGCCCTCGGCGATCCAGCGGCGCGATGTCTCGACGGGGGAGGTGCGGCTCGCGCACGCCAACCCGACACTGTGGAGCTACTACCCTCGGGTCTCGCCGGACGGGCAGTGGCTGGCGCTCTCGCTGAGCCCCGAGCACCACGACGGCGAGAACTGGGACCTGGCGCTGGTGTCGACCAGCGATTCCGCGCGCCGCCTGCCGCTGACGACCGGCCCAGGTAACGATCGCCTGCCCGATTGGCGCCCCCGGTAGCAGGGGCTGGACCGCGTCTGTGGGCAGGCACCCACTGCACGCCAACTCACAAAATCATGCCAGAAAGACGTCAATAGTTGCTACTTATGTCGCCTCTGGAGTTGCCTTTCTAGGGGCAGGCCTTCGTCCGGGTCAATTTTGGCGGACAGGGACGATTGCGACGTTTCTTGCTTACGGTCTTCAAGTAAGCTCGACCTCTGCAGGCCCATCGACAGATCGTCTCTCACTCGGAGTCCAATTGACCAAGCTCACGTGCATCGCCCTCTTGCTGCTGTGTCCCTCCATCGCCGCGGCCCAGAAGAGGCAGCAGCCCCCACCCCCATCGTCCACCATCACGCTGAGCATTCCCGGCCTGAATTGCACGACTGCGGCGGGCGGGAGCACCTTCAACGTCCTCGCCTGGGCGTGGGGCGCCTCGAACTCCGGCACGCTCGTGGGGGCGCTGGCCGGCGCAGGCAAGACGACTCTGCAGGACCTGAACGTCACCAAGTCGTTCGACGGCTGCAGCGCCGCCGTGCTGTCCGCCATCACGACAGGTGCGGTCCTGAAGGGGGCGACCCTCACCCAGGTCGGTGCCGACGTCTCCAGGACGACGACCGTGGAGTTGGAGGGTGTCCTGCTCACGTCGTGGAGCGTAGGTTCGACGACGACTCAGGAGGCCCCCTCCGAAAACCTCACCCTGAATTTCATCAAGATCTGCATGAGGGACACTGCCAGCGGCACGAGCGCCTGCTACGACGCCAGCACGGCCACGCAGCCGTAGTCGTCGCGCGCAGCGCACGCGGAGGGTGGGCACGGGGAGGCCGAGGCGTCCCGGAGCGGCTCTGTCGGTCTTGCCGCGCCCTCCGCGGCTGCGCGCCGCTCAGGGCGGCGGAAGGCGCCCGCCGGACAGCCCCCCCTCGAGCCGGTCGCCCGCGAGGGTGGCGCGGAGCGTCTCGCCGTCCGCGACCAACTCGAGGTCGACGCCACGCACACGCCCCGTGACTGGCGTCGCCCGTCCTCCCGCGCTGAGCGTCCCGCTCACCCGCTGGAACGTCTGCTCGAGCACCAGTTCCCCGCGACCTGTTGCCCATCGGCCCTCCGCACGAGCAGGGACGACGTAGAGCAGCGACGTGCAATAGACGGCGCAGTTGCGGAGCGTCTCCTGTGCGTCTGGAGCCCAGCCGGGAATGGCGTACGTGTTGATCACGATGCGCGTCCCGGGGGCGAGTGTGAGAAAGCGGTCCCTGAGACGCTCCAGATTCTCCGGAAGCAGAAACAGCGCCAGTACGGTCGCCTGCGACATGTCGGTGGCGTACATGTCGCCTTCGACGAATGTCGCGCGTGTGCTCAGGCCAGCCTCTTCGGCCAGTCGACGCGACAGCGTGACCAGGTCGGGGTTGTACTCGACGCCGACCGCGCGCGCTCCGCGTCTTGCCGCCTCGAGGACGGTTCGACCATCGCCAGAGCCGAGGTCCATCACGACATCGTTCGTGGTGACTCGCGCCATGTCGAGCATCCTTCCGACGAGCGCGGCCGAGGTTGGAACCCACATGACGTCCTTGCCCGCCTGGCCGGCCCTGGGCTGGACGGGGGCCGGTTGAGAAGCCGAAGCGAGGGCGCCGTCCAGGTCCACGTTCGCCGGCGCCGCCTGACCGAGGTGGACGTCGAGCGTGGCCGCGGTGATGGCCTGGCCGCCCGCGGTCCGAGGGCGAAGCAGGTGCACCCGCGCTGGCGCCAGGCGCGCCATCAACTCCGGAAGGTCCGTCACGCGGAGCACCCCCGGGACCACGGCGAGCGTCGCGCCGCTGTGGACATCCGCCTTCGCCAGATCCAGATAGCTCACGAGCGACTCCTCGAGCACGACCTGGTCCGGCCGCACCGTCTGTGCGGCGAAGAGGGCCGCGGGGGCCGTCTGCCCGGCGGCGCGCACGTGGAGGCCCCGCGGTGACAGCGCCAGCGACTGAAGCAGGCGCACCCCCGCCGTGATGTCGTGCGCCTGCCACGCCACCACACTCGTGCCGAGCAACCACGCGCGTGCCGCGAACTGGTACGCAGGCGCGTAGCCGCTGACGCCGACACGTGGGCCGAGATCGCCGGTGCCGCGGATGTCCAGGGCCAGGACCGGCTGACCTCCCGCCACCAGCGTGTCGACCGTCGCGCCGCGGAGCGTCGCGCCCTTGTCGTCCACCAGCAGCACGGCTGGTCCGGCCGGCGCGGCGGGGCGGCGGAGCCAGGCACGCAGTCGCACGCCTGGCAGCACTTCGACGATCAGATGCTCGCCCGCCGGAGTCATGGCGTCGCCCCGGCGTTCCACGATCCGGGCGGCCGGGACGCCGTCGAGCTGACCGACGAGCCCCTGGAGAGCGGACGCGGTCACGGCCGGTCGTGTGGTGGCCAGCGCCGCCGCTTCATCGGCATTGAGGGACCGCACCGTCCGCGACCCGCCGGAGCTGGACAACTGACCGGTCTCGGTGACGCGCAAGGTCTCCAGCGGCTCCGGGGTGACGGGCGCTTCCGTGGCCGGCACCACCGGCCGGCCGAGCCAGGCGCCCAGGGCCCGGTACGCGCCTTCGCGCAGGGGTTGCGACCAGCCGTGCGTGGCGTCGTTCTCGACTCGGGCCAGATGGTCCGGGGCCCCGAGGGCAGCGTAGAGGCTCGTCAGTTCGGCAGACGCGGCGCGTGATCCCGCGATGGGGAAGAAGTCGCGAATGGCGCTGCTGACCAGGAAGCCCCGCGGTGCGGCGGCGAGGGCGAAGTCGGAGAAATCGAGTCCACGCCCGACGAATCCCGGCAGAATCTGCTCGGCATCCTGAGGCCCCGGCGTCGTCCACATGTCGGCCCACGAGGTCATGTAGCAGGAGACGACGATGGCAGCGAGGCGTGAGTCGACGGCGCCGAGGAGGGCGGCCTGCGTGCCACCGCCGGAGTTACCGGCGACGGCGAGGCGCGTGGGGTCGACGTCCGGCCGACTCACCAGATAGTCGAGCGCGCGCTGCATGTCCTTCACCATGTAGGCGCCGAGCGTGCGGCCAGTCAGCAGGACCTGCTGCCCGGTCATCGTGTGCTCCCCCGTGCCGATCCCGACCCGGGACGTGCCTGCCGCGGTGCCCGGGTACTCGATGCGTTCTCCCTGGCCGAAGGGGTCGTAGGCGAGCACGAGGAAGCCTCGTCGAGCCAGCGACACCCAGGCGTGCTGATAGATCGGCGCCGCCTTGCCCTCGTCGGCATGGCCGGCGGTGCCGAGGACGACCGGAAAGGGGCCCGGACCGTCCGGGACGTAGGCATTCGCCGTCACGCGCAGACCCGGCACGCTCTCGAACCACAGGTGCTCGATGCGATACCCCTCGCGCGAGGTGGTGCGCGTGATGGTGGCGCTGACGGCCGCAGGTGAGGGCGGGAGGAGGCCGAGCGCCTCGGCCAGGCTGGCGCGTACCTGGCGTTGCCTCGCCTCGACGGACTCCCGGGTGGTCAACGCCGCCACCTGCGCGCGTCGGGACTCCAGGGCCGTGCGGGCCTGTGCGTCCAGCCAGGCATCGAACGCCACCCGCTCGGCGGACGGTGGGGCGAGCGGTTGACCAGCGAGCACGGCGCCGGCCAGGCACGCCACGGCAAGAACGAGCGGAAGGATGAGGCGGCAGCGCATGCGCCGCAAGGCTATCGCAAAAAGGGCGCCTCTGAGAGGCGCCCTTGCAGGGTCCGACGCGACGGGCGGCGGGAGCGAACTAGAGCGCGGCCGCGACAATCGGCTGACGCGCAGCCTTGCGCTTCTCGGCCGTGGCCCGGACGAGGAACTTCGCGTAGGGCACCACCTGCTTGATGGCCGCCACGTTCATCTGGCAGGGGCTCAGGCAGGTCGGGCACTTCTCGTCGCGGATGTAGTTGCGGTGCTCCTGCGAGGCCTGCTTGAAGTACACGGCCTCCGGATCCTCGGTCACCGCGTTGCCGACGACATCGCTGTTCTCGCAGAAGAACATGCCGCCATCCGGGTTGAGCATCACGCCCTGGGTCTGGAACGGGCAGGGCGCCATCCGGTGGTAGCCGTTGCCGATCATGTCGGCGTAGTGCATGTAGATGTAGTTCTGCCCATCGAGCAGCGGGTCGTGCCGCACCCGCTCGAGGAAGAACTCGCGCATGCGCTGTTCCTCGGCGTTGACGGGCTTGATGTCCTTGGCCAGGTCGGCATTGCCCAGCATGGCCTCGGTGAACCGGACCATGTTGAACACGATGTCGAGCTTCTCCCGGCGCGCCCACGCCAGGATGTTCTCCGCATCGTCGAGGTTCATCGAGAAGATGGTCGTCGAGATGCCGAAGTTGAAGGGGTAGCTCTTCTGCAGCTCCTTCATGGCCGCGATGGTCTGCTCGGCCTTGTCGAAGCCCCGCTTCACGCGACGCACCTCGTTGTGCATGTCGCCGACGCCGTCCACGGACACGCGCGTGCTGAAGATGACGCCGCGTGCATGGCACATCTGCACGATCTTGGTCAGCATCGGGATGCCCCGATGCGGCGTCAGGCCGGTCGTGTTGAGCGTCAGCTTCCGCAGGCGCGGCAGCTTGTCGATCATCACGCGGACGATGTCCACCAGGTCGTTCCGGGTGGTCGGTTCGCCGCCTGAAATGGACGCGTTCTCGATGTGCTTCCAGAGCGGCGAGTCGAACACTTGCTCGATCTGCTCGAGCGTCATGTCCTCCTTGCGGTTGCCCCGGGTCCAGTTGCTGCACATGTTGCAGCGGGCATCGCACACGAAGGTGACGTGGAAGATGAGCACCGTCGGGTGCAGGGCCTTGACCCGCCCGATGTAGCTGTTGACGAAATCCCGGGGAGCCGAGAGGGCCGCCTTGGCGAGGTATTTGGCCGCGTAGACTTGCGCCATAAGTTCTTCAGTCTACTGCCTATTGTGGTTCGTCGTCAAAGTCGGACCAATCGGCTCGGAGTTTCGGTCTGCTGCCGTCGCCGTCGCGGTGTCAGGGGATCCGGGTCGCCAGGGCATTGGTCCCGGCGGCCCATGTGACGCCCCCGGCGTCGTTGTACATGGCCCGCTCGACGACGATGCGGGCGGGCGTGCTGCCGGTGGACTCGACGATGGCGCCGAACCGGCGGCCCTGCGCCTGCGGGAAGTCGAGCGACACGGGGACGTTGGTGCGCGAGCTGGCCGGCAGGGCATAGGTCTGCTGGGCAGATGTGCCGTCCTCGAACAGGACCGTCACGAGCGCCGTTCCCGGGAACGCCGACGTGTTGGCGATGAGGATGTAGGTCTGCTGGGCCCGGGCGCCCCCGACCTCTCCCTCGGCCAGGGCCCACTTCGTTCCCGTCGTCCGAGCGCCACCGGAGTTGTGCGCCTCGTGCCACGTCGTCGAGTCGCCTGGCCACCACATGGCCCGCTCGACGATCAGGGGCACGTTGTTGGTCGACCGGACCTGCGTGGACACGGCGACATCCGCCAGCGGGAAGCCGGTGATGCCGGGGAACTGCTCGACATCCACCCAGATGCCGGAGCGCTGGTTGGCTGGTGCGACGAGGTCGCGCGAGAACGTCCGGCCGTCGCCCAGCAAGTACGTCACCGTCACATTCGCGTCGGTCGCGGTGGGATTGGCGATGAGCACGAAGAGGTCGAAGTACGTGCCGGTGGCGCCTTCGGCGAGGAACCACTGCGTGGCTGGCGTCGTGATGCCCATGCTCTCGTGCCCGGCGTTGAAGGTGCGGCCCTGGTTCGAGAGGTACATGGCCCGCTCCACGATGATCGGCGTCGCGTCGAGCGACTCGACGACCGCGCTGAACTCCGCGCTGGCCAGGGCCGCACCGAGGCCCGGAAACTCCTCGACGTTGACCCAGATGTTGGTGCGGGAGTTCGGTGGCAGCACGTACTCCTTCTCCAGCGGGCCACCGGACGTCCGGAGATACCGCACGCGCACGGTGGTCGGCTGCGCCGAGGGGTTCTGCAGCAGGTAGAACAGGTTGAACCCGCCGACGGTGGCGCCTTCGGCGAGGTACCACGTGGTGGCGGGGGCCGCCACGGCGGTCTCGGCATGGGCGCCGTAGCCCGCGCCATCCCATGACATGGTGCGGTCGACGATGAGCAGGGCACTGGACTGGACCACGGTCGAGAACTCGGCGCTGGCGAGCCCCGGGATGGTCTTCGGGCTGACCGTGACGCGGGTCTTCGCCGGCACGGGGACCGTGTGCGTGATCGACGTCGCCCCCGTCAGAAACGACATCGTCGCCGTCGTCGCCGTGTCGCCCGGGTTGAGCAGGGCAATCTGCGTGTCGAAGAAACTGCTCGTGGCGCCCTCGGCCAGGTACTGGGTGAACACGGGGTCGAGGCGCACGGCACGACAGCCGAACGTGGCATGGCAGGCCCGGCCGGCAATCTGTCCGGCCTCGTTGATGCCGCGCGCCGTTTCGACCGTCCACCCGGCACTGCTCGGGTCCAGCAACTGGGTCAGGTCGAGGAACTCCCCGAGGTACCAGACGAACCCGCGCGTCCCGCCGGCCAGCAGGTCGTACTGGCCGACCACGATGCCGTGGTCGTTGATGCCGAAGGCGACGCTGTCGCCGCCCCCGATGGCGCCCAGGTTGGTCATGGTGCCCTGGTCCCACAAGTAGGCGCGGGGGTTGACGGGGCCCGTACTCGAGCCGACGACCTGCCCCTTGTTGTTGATCGCCGTCGCGTAGCTGAAGTTGGCTCCGGAGCCGAGATTGACGATGGTCCCGTTCTGCCAGAGCGTGGCCCGCAGACTGCCGTCGCTGAGGAAACTCCAGCCGACGATCTGCCCGGCGTCGTTGATGCCCTGGGCGAGGCTCTGCAGACCGCCCAGGGTCCCGAGATTGGTCGCGGTCGTGCCGTTCCAGACGACGGCACGAGCGCCGTCGCCGCCCGTCGCGCCAGGGGAGCTCTGCCCGACGGCAACGCCGCTGCCATTGATCCCCAACGCGCGGGCATTGGTGTGCTGGGCGAGCGGACTGAGCAGGGTGGCGCTGCCAGCGGTCCAGACCACCGGCAGCCGACGATCCGCCGTGCCCACCGCCCGGTCCCACCCCGCGACCTGCCCGCTGTCGTTGATGGCCACGCCGCGGCTCAGGCCGCCGGCGAGCGGCAGGGGGAGTGCCGTCATGCCCTGGGTGTCAGCCACCACGGCGCGGAAGAGCGAGGGGTTGGCCGTCGTGAAGGCGCTGGAGCCGGTGATGGTGCCGGCCGTGTTGATGCCGGCCGCTTCGCTCGACGTCACCTGGGGGTCCAGCGTGCCGAGATTCACGACGGTGTAGCGAGGCTGCGCCAGTGCCGGGACGGGGGCCAGCAGCAGTCCCGCCGCCAGAATGGTGCTCCACACAACCGCCGGGTGAACCTGTGCTCGCGTCGCGTCCCTGTACATGCCGTGGTCTCCTCGCGACGTCCACACGTCGCCCACAGGCATCAGCGTGATCGGCCGGCGAAGGGGGCCAAGCACAAGGGACAAGGGAGCGGGCGGGTCAGTGGTCCCTTGCGTCCTTGCCGCTGGTCCCTTGCCCCCCTTGTGACTGTTCCCCTTGTCCCTCGTCACTTGTCCTCCTCTCTCGTCGCAGGTACAGCCAGGCGCCCGGCAGGTTGCCGAACAGGCCCGACAGGACGATCAGCGTGGACAGGGCGAGTGACAGTTCATCGGGGACACCCTGCGGCCGCAGCAGCCACACCATGAACACCTGCGGGAGCCCGAAGCCGCTGACCGAGATCGGCAGCAGGAGCATCAGGAGGCCGACCGGCATGAAGACCAGGTAGTACGTGAACGGGACGTCGATGCCCAGGCCCAGCCCCAGGCCATACGCCTGGACGATCCGCAGCATCTGGACGAGCACCGACAGGGCGAACACGGCGGCCAGCGTCTGCGGTCGATCGCGGTACGCCGCGATGCTGTCGGCGAGCCGCAGCGACAGCCGGATGGGCCACCAGTGGTGCGACGAGGCCGGCAGCCAGCGCATCCAGCGGTCGGCCCACACGGCGGCGCCCGAGGCCACGCACACGACGGCGGCGCTGGATGTCGCGACCAGCTGCACCTGTGGGTCCGGGTGGCTCCTGGCGTAGACCGCCACGCCGATGCCGCCCATGAGGGCGATGGCGACCACACCGAGGATGCGGTCGACGGCGACCGAGGCCACCGCCGCGCCTCGTTGCGCCGTGCGCTGGCCGAGGGCAAACGCACGCGCCGCGTCGCCGCCCACGCCAGCCGGGAGGAAGCTGCCGACGAACGAACTGATGAGGAAGATGCGGGCTGCGGTGCCGGTGGCGATGGTGGTCCCGCTCGACCGGAGCAGCAGCACCCAGCGCCAGATCATCACCGCACGATCGAGCAGCACGAGCAGGGCCACCACGCCAAGCGCCCGCGTGTCCGTGCGCAGCATCGCCTGCAGGGCAGCGCCGGCATCCACCTGCCGGACGAGCAGGGCGAGGATGAGGACCGTGATGCCCGCTCGCACCCACCCGCCCTTCGCCACGGCGATGGCGGGCTGGAGCGAGCGGAGCAGGCGCGTCATGTCCGCGGCTTGCGCGCCACGAAGGTCAGCGTCTCGAACAGGTTCTTGCGGACCTTGAAGAGCAGGTCCTCCGTGCCGGTCCAGCGCGAGAAGGTATTGAGCCCCGGCACGTTGGCCAGGACCGCCGCGGCCGCGAGGGCGTCGCGCCGGAGGCCCGTGGCCACGCCGATGCTGCGGACCACGCGCTCGATGACGAAGCCGCCATCGTTGAACAGCTGGGTCATCCGGCGTTCCGTGGTCACGAAGTTGTGCGTGTAGTCCACGTCCCAGAAGAAGGTGCGTTCCTTCAGGTAGTCGGGGACGACCACGAAGAACACGCCGCCGGGCCGGAGCAGGCGCAGCGCGTCCGCGGTGAAGGCGCGGGCGGCATCGATGCCGGACATGTGCTCCATGACCTGGTCGGCATAGACCACGTCGAGCGAGTTGTCGTCACCGGGAATGGGGGGCGTGAAGGCCTTGACGACCCTGAAGCCCTTCTTCGTGAGGACGTCGATGAGCAGGTCGCTCGCTTCGATGGCGGTGTAGTCCCAGCCGGCCGCCACCGCCAGTTCGCCCAGCGTGCCGTGGCCGGGACCGATCTCGACGAAACGGCCGGGCGGCTGAATCGCGCCATGCAGCAGGCCCAGGCGCGACCGCTCGATGCGGCTGCGTCGCCCCGCGCCGTAGCCGGTCAGCTGCTTCTCGGAAAACGACTTGTAGAAGGTGTCCTCAGCCACGGCGCGGAATCATAGCAGGGGGAGTCCTTGCGCGCCCGCAGGCGCGGCCTGACATGGCGCGGGCCGGATGCCCGTCAGGACATCCGGCCCGGGTGCCGTTGGTCGACGCGTGCCCGCGCCTAGTTGGTGAAGCGGCCCCGGCCGGTCCAGCGGCCGATGGTCCCCTGCGACGCCGTCACACCCGTCTGGTCGATCCAGGCCGGGGCGGGGTTGCCGCAGTGGCTCAGCATCACGTCCATGATGTAGACCTGCGTGCTGTTGTTGCTCGGGCCCGCACCCCAGTGATAGTCCACGATGTCCTCGGACGGGTCGTTGGCGTTGCCGCGCTTGCCGTTGTAGCCCCAGCGGTTGTCCTCCACGCGGAGCTTGTCCACGAGGTAGTCCATGAACTCCCACGTGCCTCCGCGCGACTGGCACGAGCGCCGCACGAGGTCGGGGCGCTCCGCGTAGGCCGCGTTGACGACGCCAGAGCGGTTCGGCAACGGCAGGCGCGTGCCCGGGGCCGGGTCGGGTGTGCGGTTGGCACCAGAGACGGGCGCCGCTGGTGTGCGGAAGGTCCAGTTGGGGGACCAGGCCGCGTAGGCGTCCGCCAGTTCGGCGCGGACCCGCCACGTGTAGACCGTGTCGAACTTCAGCTGGGTCGTGACCGTCCAGCTCGTGCGGCCGCTGCCGGCCGGGATGAGCGGTTCGGCGAGCAGGGCGCTGCCCTCGAACAACTGGAAGCGATGCCCGAGCGCCACGGCGTTGGCGTGCGTCGCGACCGCGTTGGCCACCGACAAGGTGACGGGAATGGTGTTCTGCGGGCCGAGCTCCGTGGTCGCGCCCATCGCGGGCGACGGGCTGGCGGGGGCATTGGCCTTGAGCGTCGGGGTGCCTTCCGGCACGGCCGCGACGTTGCCGCCGCCAGGCGTGGCCGACGGCGAGAGCGGGTTGGAGTTGCTGCTGCACGCCGCGCTGGCGGCGAGCAGGCTCACGAGACCGATCTGGATCGCGTACTTCATGGTCATGGGTCCTCGATGCATTCGCGAAATCAGAAGGAGACCCGGAGGCCGCCCCAGAACTGCACGCCGCCGTACTTGACGTCGACGTTGCCCGTCGTGCCTGGCAGGTTGACGGTGCCGCCGGCGTACCGGAAGCCCAGCGTGGCGCCGACGCGGCCTGCCTCGCCGAGATCGAAGGGCAGGTTGTAGGTGAGGTCCGCGCCGACGTTGACGGTGGTGGCCGTCTTCTCGCCGCGGCTGAAGGTGATGTCCTGGATGGCGACGGTCGCGAAATTGGGCGCCGCGTCGGACTCCTCGATGCGCGCCGAACTGGCGAACTCATGGCCCACCGAGACGAACGAGGGGCCGGCGCCGACGCCGAGCACCAGGTCCTCGCCGAACGGGATCATCCACATCGCGGCCAGGTGGTAGGCATTCTCGGTGTGCTTCAGGCCGCCGACGCGCTGGTTGGCTTCACGGAACCGGTTGAGGAACAGCGGATGCGGCACGCGGGCGAGCACCGCCGTGTCCATCGTGTCGCTGTTGCGGGTGTAGTTGAGCGTGGCGACCAGGTTCTTCCACACCTTGACGCCGCCGCCGATGTTCCAGATGGCGCCGCCACCGTAGTCCTGCGTGCCGGCAATCGAGCCCTGCTCCCCGTAGATGTCGAACGTCGAGGTGCTGGCGATCGTGTTCGAGCCGCTCTGCGCCCCGCCACCGATCTGGACGAAACCGCGCTGCTCGTAGGTGGACGTCGCCGAGGTGGTCTGGGCCGAGGCCAGGGCCGGCGTCAACAGCAAGCCGAGAAAGGCAAGCGCTCGTGTACTCATAGGAAACAGTCGAACTCCCGCTCCGAGCAGGTCGGATCGTGGTCTGTGGCGATGGTTGAAGTCTGGCGGGGGCCTTCGCCGCGCCGCCGCAAATGTCCGCCGGGAGTCGGACATCCGATTGAACGATAGGGAGGGCCGGAAGTCAACCGGCGGCCACGGGGGCCGCCGGTCGAGCGACGAAGGGCGCGTCCGGGGGACGGACGGGGTTAGAAGCGGCCGCGGCCGGTCCAGCGACCGATGGTGCCCTGGCTGGCCGTCACGCCGGTCTGATCGATGAACGCCGGGCCCGGATTGGTGCCGCAGTGCCCGACGATGATGTCGATGATGTAGACGTTGGTCGTCCCCTCGTCGCGGTCGGAGCCCCAGTTGTAATCGACCACGTCGTGCGAGGGATCGCTGCTGTTGCCGCGCTTGCCGTTGTAGCCCCAGCGCGTGTCGAACTGGCGCAGCCGATCCACGACGCGGTCCATGAACTCCCAGGAGCCGCCGCGGTCCTGGCAGGAGTTGCGCAGGGCACTCGGATACTGGCGCGCGACTTCTTCGACCACCCAGGCCATGTTGGGCAGCGGCAGGCGTTGCCCGGGGGCCGGATTCGGCGCCCGAGCGCCTGTCGGGGCCGGGGCCGGGCTCGGGGCCGGCGACGGGCTGGGCGACGGGGACGGCGCGGGCGATGGTGACGGGGCCGGGGTCGGCGTCGGAGCCACAGGGGCGGCGGGCGTGCGGAAGCTCGCGACCGGAGAATAGCCGCTGGTCTTGGCACCGTCCGAGGCGCTGACCCGCCAGAAATATGTGGTGTTGTAGGCAAGCGGCGTCGGACGCGCCGTCGTGGTGGCGCCGCCGCTCCGAGCCACGGTGAGCACGGCCACGAGATTGGCGAAGTTGCTGTCGGTCGCGATCTCGAACCGGTACGACACGGGACCCGCCAGCGGCCCGGTCGCCACGCCATTGGCCACCGTGAGATCCGGCGTGATGGAGGTGGCGACGATGTTGCCCGACGGCGCGGCGGGCGTCGGCACGCCCACGACCACCGGATCCTGCAGGACGAACGCCGAGGCTGCGGACCATTCGCCGGTGTTGGCGCCGTCGAGGGCGCGCGACCGCCAGAAGTAGCGGGCGCCGGCGGCTGGCAGCGTTACCGGGACCTGGTACTGCGTGCGGCCGCCACTGCCAGGGGACACCTTGTCGGCCGAGTGGACCTTGTTGCCGAACCCGGCGTCCGTGGCCACCTCGATCTGCAGCCAGATCGGGCGTTCGCCGGTCGTCGCGGCGTTCTCGATGAGCAGCGTCACGGCGCCACCCGCCGTGAGCGTGGAGTTGTTGGCCGGTTCGAGCGGCCGGGGCGCCGTAATCGTGACCCCGGCGATGGGCCCCGCCACCGTGGGGCTGAGCGGGTTGCGGCTCTTGTTCGATTCACAGCCAGCGACCAGCAGGGCGCAGCAGGCCAGGGTCGCGAGCGTCTGGGGGCGGAAGCTGTTCATGAAGTCCTCGCACAGTGCAGGAGGACCGCGACCATCGTGGGCGCGGACTACACCTCCTCTTTGGGCATATCGGACGGAGCGGGCGCGACCATCAGCCCCTCCTTGCGCAAAAGAAACAGGAGGCCGCCAGGCAGGGACGCGACGATCAGCAGGGCTGCCCCGGCGATCGACAGGGCCAGGCCTGCCTCGACGGGGTGACCGAGGCGGCGAAAGAGGTAGGAGAACACGGCTTCCCGCACCCCGAAGCCGTTGATGGAGACCGGCGCCAACTGGATGACCAGGCTCACGGGGACGATCACCATCGCATCGCGCAGGGGGAGATCGATATGGAGTCCCCACGCCACGCAGAGATAGAACAGCACGACCAGCAGTTGCACCACCAGGGCGCCGAGGAAGGCCTGCACCAGGCGCCCGCGGTCGCCGCCAACGCGCGCCAGCATGTCCTCGAGCCGCCCGAGTCGCTCGGTCACCCAGTCCTTGCGCACGCGGGCCAGCGGCTGCAGCAGGCGCGGCACCAGCGCGGGCCGCGACACGACCACTGCCGCCGCCACGGCGCCGACGACCAGCAGCACCCAGAGGTAGCCGGTCCCCGGCAGCGCGTGCCGCAACATCAACGACCCGCACGCCGCCACGGCGAACAGGGCGATCAGCCCCAGGACCCGGTCCAGCAGGACCACCGCCGTCGCCACCGTGCGGGAGCCCGTCAGGCCCGCCGTGTCCGCGATCCGGACGACGTCGCCGCCGATGTTGCTCGGCAGGAAATTGTTGAAGAAGTTGGCCACCAGGCACGACAGGGTCAGCTGCCACGTCGAGGCATGGACGTCCTGGGTGACCAGCAGGCGGCGCCAGCGCCAGCCGCTCACGAGCAGCAGGACGGCCTGGACGAGCAGGGCGAGGGCGATCCACCCGGGTTCGACCTGGCGCAGCCGTGCCGCGACGGCGCTGACGTCCGTCTGGCGGAAGAGCACCGCCAGCAGGCCAACGCTGATGCTGAGCTTGAGGGCGAAAGAGGCGACGCGTCTCGCGCGGCCGGGCACGGGTGACATGGTGGGTGACACCGGCCGCGCCAGCCGGGCGGTCGGAAGGTGTGTGACGGTACCATGCACCCTTGCGGCGGGCAACCGCGCGGGACGCGCCCGGCCGCCGCCGACGCGCCGCCGAACCCGGCCGCGGCTGGTTTATACTTCAAGGCTTCGCGGCCGCCGTGACCCGCCATCGGGTGGGATGCTCGTCGTGTGCCGCCCAGCCATCGTGACACCCCCAGCCACGTCGCTCAGGATTCTGATGCTCGCGCCGGAGCCGTTCTTCGAGCCGCGCGGCACGCCGTTCAGCGAGTTCCACCGCATCAAGGCCCTGGTCGAGGACGGCCATCACGTCGATCTGGTGACCTATCCGGTCGGTCGTGACGTCGATCTGCCCCGGTTGCGGATCATCCGGACGTGGCGCCCGCCGTTCGTCCGCGCGGTGCCGATCGGCCCCTCGGTCATCAAGCTGGTGCTGGACGCCCTGCTGACGCTGACCATCCTGCGCGTCGCCCTGTTCGCGCGGACCCGCTACGACGCCATCCACTCGCACGAGGAGATGGGCGTGATCGGGGTCTGGCTGGCGAGACGGCTCGGCATTCCCCACCTCTACGACATGCACTCGAGCCTGCCCCAGCAGCTCGGCAACTTCAAGTACTCGCGGTCGAGCCTGCTGCGCTGGGTCTTCGAGCGGGCCGAGCACTACATGGTCGGCGGCTCGCAGGTCGTCATCACCATCTGCCAGGACCTGCAGGACACGGTGCACGAGATGGGCGTGGGCGATCGCGCCGTGCTCATCGAGAACGTGATGGGGGGCGACGTGGACCCGACGCCGGGGCCCGGCCGAGAGGCGCTGCGGGCGGCGTGGGGACTGACGGCCACCCAGCCGGTGGTGCTCTACACCGGCACCTTCGAGCAGTATCAGGGGCTGGATCTCCTGCTCGAGGCCAGCGTGCGCCTCAAGGCCGCGGTGCCGGACGTCGCGGTGCTGGTCGTCGGCGGCGCGCCCGAGCAGGTGGCGGCCCTGGCCGCCCGCGCCCAGGCCGCCGGAGCGCCACTGGTGCTGACGGGACAGCGGCCGCCCACCGACGTGCCGCACTTCGTCGACGCCTGTGACGTGCTGGTCTCGCCACGCATCTCGGGCACCAACACCCCCCTCAAGATCTATTCGTATCTGCGGTCGGGGCGGCCGATCGTCGCGACCAACCTGCGCACGCACACCCAGGTGCTGACGCCGGACGCCTCGGTGCTGGTCGAGCCGACGCCCGAGGCGCTGGCCGCGGGCCTGGCCCACGTCCTCCAGGATCGCGCGGCCGCCACGCGCATCGCCGACGCCGCGCGTGGCCTGGCCGATGCGCGCTACAGCCGGCAGTCGTACCTGCAGCGCACCCGCCGGGCCTACGCGATGCTCCTCGCCTCGCGGCAGGTGCCGCCGCCCCCGGTGCCGCTGACGGGCACGGCGGCGTCCAGCGGCCAGGAGCCCCGGTGACCGCACTGGTTACGGGGGTGACCGGGTTCACCGGCGGCCACCTGGCGCGGCACCTGCGGCTCCGCGGCGTCTCCGTGCGCGGGCTGGTGCGGCCGCGCAGCCTCGATCGGCCCGAAGTCGCCTCGCTGCGCGAGGCCGGCGTCGAGATCGTGTCGGGTGACCTCACCGACGCGGCCGCCGTCGCCGCCGCCTGCCGGGGCACCGATGTCGTCTACCACATCGCGGCGACGTATCGAGAGGCGGGGCAGCCCGACAGCGCCTATCGGGCCATCAACGTGCTGGGCGTGCAGCATGTGATCGACGGGGCGCGCGCGGCCGGCGCGCGACGCGTCGTGCACTGCAGCACGGGCGGGGTCCACGGCCACGTCGCGGCGCCTCCCGCCAACGAGGACGCCCCGTTCAACCCCGGCGACGTCTATCAGGACACGAAGCTCGAAGGCGAACGCCTCGCGCGCGCCGAGGGGCTGGCGGGCGGCGTGGAGGTGGTGATTGCGCGGCCCATCGGTATCTATGGGCCTGGCGACCTCCGCTTCCTGAAGATGTTTCGGGGCATCTCGCGCCGACGGTTTCCGGTGCTCGGGTCGGGCGAGGTCTTTTATCACCTCACCTACATCGACGATCTGTGCGAGGGCTTCCGCCTGTGCGGCGAGGTGCCCGGGGCCGCGGGACGGACCTACATCCTGGCCGGCCCGCGCTACACGACGCTCAACGCGCTGGTGGAGATGATCGCGACCGAACTGAAGGTGCGTCCGCTGCCGATCCACCTGCCGGTGTGGCCCTTCTGGCTGGCCGGCGCGGCCTGTGAAGCGGTCTGCGTGCCCCTCCGTGTGCAGCCACCGCTGTATCGTCGCCGGGTGGACTTCTACACGAAGAGCCGCGCCTTCGACACGTCGCGGGCGCGCACCGAACTCGGCTACGCCCCTGCCGTGGACCTGCCGGAAGGCATCCGGCGCACCATCGCGTGGTATCGCGCTCAGGGGTTGCTGTGAGCGACCGCATCTCGGTCCTGCACGTCTGCGATCACCTCGGCTGGACGGGCTCGCGCATGCACGGCGTCAAGCGGCTGTTCGCCTGGACCCTGCCGCGCTTCGACCCGACTCGCTTCGACGTCTCGCTCGTGAGTCTCCGGAAGAAGGACACGTCCGAGGACACGCTGGAGCAGTTCGGTATCGACGTCACGTACCTGCACAAGGGCAAGTTCGATCCGGCGACGCTGACCGCCCTGCTCAAGATCATGGACCGCAAGGGCACCCAGGTGCTCCACCTGCATGGCTATGGCGCCACGACCTTCGGGCGTCTCGCTGCGGCCATGCGGGGCACGGCGGTGTTGCTGCACGAGCACGCCAACCACACCACGACACCGTGGTTCCAGCAGGTGGCCGATACGGTGCTGGCGCCGTGGACGGACCTGGCGATCGCCGTCTCGCAATCCACGGCCGAGTTCACGACGCGGGCCCGGAAGGTGCCGGCCGACCGGACGAAGGTGGTCTACCTTGGCGCGCCGCTCGACGAGTTCGGGCGCCCGCGCAGTGCGCAGGAGATCGCCGCGGCTCGCGCCGCGCTCGGCATCGCCCCCGGGACGTTCGCCGTGGGCACCGTGACCCGTCTCATGCCCGCCAAGGGCAACCGGTACCTCATCGACGCCGTCAGGCCCATCGTCGAGCACATCCCCGAGGCGCACGTCTACATCGCGGGTGAGGGGGAACTGCAGGCCGAGCTCGAAGCGCAGGCGCAGGCGCTCGGGGTGGCCGACCGGGTGCACTTCCTCGGCTTCCAGCGTGACGTGGCCAGTGTCCTGTCGGCGTACGACCTCGTGGTGTTCCCGTCGCTCTGGGAGGGCACGCCCCTGACGTCGTTCGAGGCGCTGGCGATGGGCAAGCCCATCGTCTCCACCGACGCCGACGGCCTGTGCGAGATTTTGCGCGACGGCGTGGACGCGGTCATCGTGCCGAAGGAGAGCGGGCGGGCCATCGCCGACGCGGTGGTGGCGCTCGAGGCCGATCCGGCGCGTCGGGCCTCGCTCGGGGCCGAGGCGCAGCGGACGAGTCGCCGGTACGACATCGCCACGTGGGTGCGCAAGATGGAGCGTCTCTACGAACTCATGGCGCGTGTCTCCCGCCCCACGAAGCGACAGGGCCTCCTGCGGGAGGACTTGTCGTTCCTCGATGGAGACGTGCAGCCGTGAACATCCCTCGGGCAGCCCGGCTCGGGCGCCTGTGGAGCGATCCCGGCGCCGTCGCGACGCTGATCCTGGGCCTGTTGCTGCTCGGGTTCGCGGTCTCGGTGAAGTTCCCCGTGGTGGCCCTCGGTTTCCAGAGCGACGAGGCCACCTACTACAGCCTCGGCCACAGCCTCGCGCAGGACTGGGACATGCAGTTCCAGCGCCGCGATCTCGTGCGGGTCTGGAAGGAGTTCCCGACCGGTCCGGAGGGGATTTTCCTCAAGCGCGGGCGCAGCGTCCGTCTCGAGCCGCAGGGCCGTCCGCCGTTCGTGCGCTGGGTCAAGGGGCCTGACACGCGCAGCGATCGCCTGTACTACGGCAAGTCGTTCGTCTACCCGCTCGCGGCCGCGCCGTTCATCATGCTGTTGGGCACCAACGGCTTCCTCGTGCTCCATGCCCTGTTGCTGACGGCCTGCTTCGGCGCCGCCTACGCCTTCGTGCGCGCGCGGTCGGGCGCCCCGGCCGCGCTGGGCTATGCCGTGGTGTTTCTCTTCGCCTCGGCGGCCCCGGTCTACTTCGTCTGGCTGACGCCCGAGCTGTTCAATCTGTCGCTCGTGTTGCTGGGGCTCTTCTTCTGGGCGTACAAGGAAGTGGCACCGGCGGCCGTGCCGACCGGCACCTGGCTGGATCGCTGGGCGCGGCTGCTGCGTGGACCGTGGTCGGACGTGATCGCCTGCACACTGCTGGGGATTGCCACCTTCTCCAAGCCGCTCAATGTCTTCGCGGCTGCGCCGGTGCTGTGGCTGGCGCTGCTGCGCCGGCAGTGGGGGCGAGTCGTGGTGGTGAGCGCGGTGTTCGTCGCCGCCACCGGCGGACTGTTCCTCGCCAATGGCCTCAGCAGCGGCGACATGAACTATCAGGGCGGTGGCCCCGATCGGTCGACGTTCTATGGGCGCTTTCCGTTCCAGTCGCCCGAGGCGACGTTCGAGACCACCGGGATGGTGCGCGCGACCGATGGGCTGCTGACCGAGGTCATCTTCAATCGGGACGCCCTGACCACCGTGCTCGCGCACAACGTCGGCTACTTCCTGCTGGGGCGGCACACGGGCCTGGTCCCGTACTTCTTCCCGGGCGTGCTGACGCTGCTCATCTTCCTCTTCGCGGGACGACAGCGGCGCGAGCCCTTCCAGTGGCTGGTGGTGCTCACCCTGCTGGTCGCATCGGTGGCCATCCTCATCTACATGCCGTTCACGTATTCGGGCGGTGGGGGACCGGTCGGCAACCGCTATTTCCTCGGCTACTACGCTCTCTTCCTCTTCCTGGTGCCGACGGCCATCACAATCCGCACCGCGGTCGCCGCTGCGGCGATCGGCGGCCTGTTCACCGCGCAGCTGATCGCCAACCCGTTCTATTCGTCGTTCCTGCCGCACGTCCACCCCAAGTACGGCCTCTTCCGCTGGCTGCCCATCGAGCTCTCGCTCGTCAACGACATGCCGGTGAACGTCACACCGCATCGGGCCAAGCAGCCGCTGGCCGGCGACCCGCCAGTGCTGGCGTACTTCCTCGACGACAACGCCTATGCCCGCGAGGGCGAGTGGTTCTGGGTGCGCGGCGAGTCACGCGCTGACATCATCCTGCGGGCGCCGGCCCGGCCCCATGCCGACGGCGCCTTCACGTCGCTGGCGCTCACGGCCCTGGACATCGAGGTGGCCACCGGCGCCGCGGCGTCGGTCGTGAGCATCGACACGGGGGCCGAGCGCGTGCGGGTGGCCCCCGGCGCCAACAGCGGCGAGACCGTCCGGGTGGCGATGCCCGAGGGGTTCCCCTACAAGGCGATCCCGGGGCAGCCGCTCAACCGTGTCTACACGATCTCGATCGCCGCCAGCGAGGGGTTCGTCCCGCTGTTCGAGGAGGGCGGGCGCGACACCCGATTCCTTGGAGCCCGGATCCGGATCTCGCCGCGCTACCGCGACGACCGCTACCAGCCGCCTCCGAAGTAGGAATGCCGCGATGCTGGCATGCGGAATGCCGGATGCGGAACGGCATTCACGGCATTCGGCATCGCGGCATTACCATCGTCAGGCACGTCATGTCCTACGCCACCCCCCTCGAAGCCCGCATCGCCAGGAAAGTCGCGAAGGCCTCGATCGACCATCGGCTGATCGAGGCCGGCGATCGGATCATGGTCGGCTTGTCCGGCGGCAAGGACAGCTGGGCCCTGCTGCAGATCCTCGACGTCATCCGGCAGCGGGCGCCGTTTCCCTTCTCGTTCATCGCCGTCAACGTCGACTCCGGCTACAAGGACTTCAAGCACGACGTCATCCGGAAGGCCTGCGAGGACCGCGGCTGGGAGATCCGCATCGAGCACACCGAGATCGGCGAGGTGATGGACGATCTGCTCGAGGCCAACGCCACGCCCTGTTCGCTGTGCGCACGGCTGCGTCGCGGCGTGCTCTACCGGATCGCGGACGAAGAGGGCGCGACGAAGATCGCGCTCGGCCACCACCTCGACGACTTCATCGAGACGTTGCTGCTGAACCTGTTCTTCGGCGGAGCCTTGAAGGCGATGCCGGCCCGCCTCGTGTCCGACAGCGAACGGCACGTCGTCATCCGTCCGCTGGTCTACGTGTCGGAACAGGAAGCGCTCGACTACGCACTGGCCTGCGAACTGCCCATCGTCGGCTGCTGCTGCCCGGCGTGTGGCGACCTCGGCCTGCAGCGGCAGCGCCTCAAGCGGCTGATCGGCGATCTCGACCGCGAACATCCGGGCATCAAGTCGTCGATGCTGAAGGCCATCCAGAACGTGCATCCGCGGCACCTGCTCGACCGGCGCCTGACGCCCCTGTCCGATCTCGCGCGTGATCTGGCGCCCGGCGCGGACGAGGCGACGGGCGCGCAGCCCCTGCCGCTGGTCAGGCGGCCGACGACGAACGCCTCCATCGCGGGATGAGAGCCGTCCTCCAGCGGGTCCGTACGGCCTCGGTGACCGTCGCGGGTGCCACCGTGGGACGCATCGACCGCGGTCTGCTGGTGCTGCTCGGCGTGACCGTGGGTGACACCGAGGCCGACCTCACGTACATCGTGGAGCGGACCATCGGCCTGCGCGTCTTCCCCGATGCCGATGGACGGATGAACGTCGACGTGCGGGCCACCGGCGGAGCGCTGCTCGTCGTCTCCCAGTTCACGATCGCGGGCGACTGCCGCAAGGGACGGCGCCCCTCCTGGGACGGGGCGGCACGGCCCGACGACGCTCGCGTGTGGTACGAGCGCGCGCTCGACGCGTGGCGTGCGCACGGCGTGCCCGTCGAAGCCGGCGTCTTTCAGGCAGACATGCAAGTGGCACTTGTCAACGACGGGCCCGTCACCGTGCTGCTCGACAGCCGCAAGCAGTTCTGACACCCTGACCACGCAGCGCGCGGGCACGTCGACCGAATACCGGGCACCGCGCAGATCGCGTTCCTCAATCGGCGTGTCCGATGATCCTGTCCGGTGACCGGGGCGCGCAGCCCGGTGACCGGCCCTGGTACCCATGCACTTCTGGAAAGCCCACGCGTACGGCAACGACTTCCTCTACGCCGCGTTCGCCGACGTCGTCAGTAACGACCTGGCCGACCTCGCTCGCCACATGTGTGCGCGGACGACGGGCGTCGGGGCCGACGGCCTGATCCTCTTCGAGACCCGGCGCGGTGGCGCGCGGATGCGCCTGCACAACGCCGACGGGTCGATCGCGGAGGTCTCGGGCAACGGGGTCCGGGGCCTCGGGGCCATCCTCGCCCAGGAGCAGAATGCCGCCACGGGCACGACCTTCGTCATCGACACCGACGCCGGCGCCAAGCGGCTCGAACTCGTGTCGCGTGACGACAAGGGACGCCCGGTGTTTCGGGCAGCGATGGGGCAGCCGGAGCGGGTGGCCCGTCAGGATGTGGCGCTCGGAGACGAGACGCTCCCGCTCGTCACGCTGTGGATGGGCAATCCGCAGGCCGTCTGGCTCGTGGACGCGCTCGACACGCGCGAGATGCTGCGGGTGGGCGCCGCGCTGCAGCATCACCCGGCGTTCCCCGACGCGGTGAACCTCGAGCTCGCCCGCGTGGTGTCACCGACGGAAGTCGAGATCCTCATCTACGAGCGGGGCGTCGGGCCGACGAGTTCGTCGGGGACCGGCTCCTGCGCGGCGGCGGTGGCCGCCGCCGCCTTCGGCGGGGCCGAACGCCGGCTCGACGTGCTTGCTCCCGGTGGACGCCAGCGCGTCGAATGGCGCGACGACGGCGTGTACCTGACGGGGTGGGCCGAGGTGATCTGCGACGGGACCTGGCTGGCGTGAGAACGCTGCACGAGGCGATCGGCGCCGTCGAGACCTACTCCCCGGCGGAGGAGGCCTTCAACCGCCGGCGCCGAACCTGGGGGCTGTTCCTCGGCCCCCTCGTCCTCGTGCTCGTGTGGGTCGCGCCTCTGCACCTGCCGGCGCCGGCACACCGCATGGCCGCCATCCTCGCGATGGTCGTGGTCCTCTGGATCACCGAGGCCCTGCCGATGGCCGTCACCGCGCTGCTCGGGCCGGTGCTGGCCGTCATCTGTCAGGTGGCCCCGGCGCGCGCCGCCCTGGCCCCATTTGCCGACCCGATCATCTTCCTCTTCATCGGCAGCTTCATCCTGGCCGAGGCGATGTTCGTCCACGGCCTCGACCGGCGCATCGCCTTCACCGCCCTGGCCTCGCGATGGGTGGGCACCAGCGGCACCCGCATCCTCATCGTCTACGGACTGGTGGGGACGGTGATTTCGATGTGGATGAGCAACACCGCCACCACGGCGATGATGTTTCCCATCGGCGTTTCCATCGTCGCGCAACTCCGGCGGGGGACGATGGGGCAGGACGAGGGGCTGCGGCGGTTCGCGACGGCGATGATGCTGATCACGTCGTTCGGGGCCTCGATCGGCGGCATGGCGACGCCCGTCGGGACGCCTCCGAACCTGATCGGGATTGGCCTGATCGAGCGCATCACCGGCACCCACATCGGCTTCTTCCGATGGATGGCCATCGGCGTGCCGCTGGTGCTGATCCTGTTCGCGGTCCTCGCGGCGTTCTTCGCCTGGACGAGCACGCGTGGCGTGCAGGTGGGCGAGGCGAGCGCCCGCATCGTGCGCGAGGAACTGGCCCGGCTCGGGCCGATGTCGCGGGCGCAGCGCAACGTGTGCCTCGCGTTCGGCGTCACGGTGGTGCTCTGGACCTTTCCTGGAGTGCTGGCCGTGGCGGGCCTGTCCGAGGCGCCCATCGCGCGGGCCTACATGACGTCGATGCCGGAGGGGGTGGCGGCGATGCTCGGCGCCATGCTCCTGTTCGTGCTGCCGGTGCACTGGGCCGCCCGCCGCTTCACCATCACGTGGGAGGAGGCCGCCCGCATCGATTGGGGCATCGTCCTGCTGTACGGCGGTGGGCTGGCGATGGGGGACCTGGCGTTCTCGACGGGACTGGCGACCGCGATGGGGGAAGGGCTGACGGCCTACCTGCCCGGCGCCGGGCCGATGCTGCTCACCACCGTGTTCACGGGCGTCGCCATCCTGCTCTCCGAGACCACCTCGAACACCGCCTCAGCCAACATGGTCGTGCCGGTCGCCATCGCGGTGGCGACGGCCTCGGGCGTCGACCCGATGCTGCCCGCGCTCGGCGCCACGCTGGGGGCGTCGATGGGCTTCATGATGCCCATTTCCACGGCCCCGAATGCGATTGTCTACAGCAGCGGGCACGTGCCCATCAGCGCCATGATGCGCTACGGCATCGTGCTCGACGTCGCCGGCTTCCTGACCATCGTCGGCCTGCTGGCCGTGCTGGGCCCGCTGCTGTTCTGACCGACGTTGCCAGGGTGCGACCTCTGCGATCGCTCGCGGCGCCCCACGAGGCAGTTCCTGCCACCCTGCGGCGTGCTCAGCGACCGCGTCGGGCCGGTCGGGCCGGAGGCGCGGCCATCGTGGCCGCCTCGAACGCGCGTGTGGCGGCCTGAATCTGCGCGCCCACGGGCGTGACCACCGTCAACACCTGATCGAACCGCTGCGCGTCGAGGTGTGAGCGCGCTTCTTGCAAGCCGCTGGTCGCGGTGGCGATGGCCTGCTGGAGGGCCGTCTGTGCCGCCACGGCCGTCGCCGGGCGCCGGCCGGTCGTCGGGGCCGCCGCGACGGCAGCGCCCAGGCGCTGCTGGGCCATGGCGAGCGCCAGTTCGGCCGACGTGATGGCACGCTCGGCCTGGCCCCGGGCGACGGCCTTGCGGTCTCCGGCGTCACGGGCGGCCGTCTGGGCGCGCTGCCGCGCATCGAGGGCGTGATTGAGGGCCTGGCGGAAGTCCCGTTGCCCGGCGGCCTCGTGCGAGCGGCGCAGGGCGGTTTCGGCCGCGGTGAACTCCTCCGGCGCGTACTGGGGCGCGCCCGCGGCCCTGGCCGTGGCGATGGCGCCTTCGGCCTGATCCATCTCCTTCTGGGGAGGGGCGGCACAGGCGGTGAGGGAGGCGAGAGCAAGAGCCGCACAAGCGGCGCGCAGCACGGCGCGCACCGTGCCGGGACGATCGGACATGCGCAGGAGTATACCGAGTGAGCGTAGTAGGATGAGGGGCTTGGCCCACACGGCGGGGCCGACGACGAGGGGACGTGCGGTGTGAGGGACCTGGCGCCGCAGGATCGCCCGCGCGAGAAGCTCGCCGACCGTGGCAAGGGGGCGCTCGGCGACAACGAGTTGCTCGCGGTGCTGCTCGGTCACGGCACCGGGGGCGCGACGGCGCTCGACCTCGCCAATCGCCTGCTGGCCGACGTCGGCGGGCTGCGAGGGCTGGCCCGGGTGTCGCCCGTGGAACTGGCCAAGACGCGCGGCGTCGGGCCGGCCACGGCAGGGCGTCTCGTGGCGGCGGTCGAGCTGGGCCGTCGCAGCGTGGTGCGGGCGGGGCCGGTGCGACTCCAGATCGCCGCGTCGGTGGATGCGGCCCGGTATCTGCTGCCGCGGTTCGGCGGGGCCGAGGTGGAGCAGGGCGGCGTGTTGCTGCTCGATGCCAGGCACCGGGTGCTGCAGGCCCGGGTGCTGACGCGCGGGACCGCCGACGCCACGTCGATGCACCCACGCGATGTCTTCCGCGAGGCGGCCCTGGCCGGCGCCGCGGCGGTCGTGCTGTTTCACAACCACCCGTCCGGCGATCCGCTGCCGAGCCCGGACGATCTCGAACTGACGCAGCGGATGATGAAGGCCGGCGAGCTGATGGGCATCCTTGTGGTCGACCACATCATCCTGGGCGACACGAGCTACTGCAGCCTTCGCGACCTCGGCAAGCTGACCCCCTGACCCCACACCATGCCGCGCTTCTATCTCACGACCGCCATCGACTACGTGAACAGCCGTCCGCATCTCGGCACGGCCTACGAGAAGATCACGGCCGACGTCATCGCGCGCTACAAGCGGCTCGGCGGCGTGGACACCCACTTCGTCATGGGCAACGACGAACACTCGCAGAACGTGTTCCGCCGCGCGCGTGAGCTCGGCCAGGAACCCCTGGCGTACTGTGACCGCATGGAGCAGGAGTTCCGCGACGTCTGGCGGGCCCTCGACCTGTCGTTCGACGACTTCATCCGGACGACCCAGCCGCGCCACAAGGCCGCCGTCGAGACGATCGTCACCCGGATCGCGGCGGCGGGCGACCTGTATCAGGCCGACTACGAGGGCTGGTACTGCGTCGGCTGCGAGGCGTTCAAGCAGGAGAAGGACCTGGTCGAGGGGCTGTGCCCGATTCATCGGACGAAGCCGGACTGGATCAAGGAGCGCAACCACTTCTTCAAGCTGTCGGCCTACCGTGACCGGTTGCTGGCGCACTTTGCCGAGCATCCCGAGTTCCTGCAGCCCGACGTCCGACGCAACGAGATCCTGCGGTTGCTCGAGGCCGGGCTCGAGGACATCTCGATCAGCCGCGCCGGGCAGTCGTGGGGCATTCCGCTGCCGACCGACCCGTCCAGCGTGGTGTACGTGTGGTTCGATGCGCTGATCAACTACGCCTCCGCCGTAGGGCTCGGGACCGACCCGGCGTTGTTCGACACCTGGTGGCCCGCCGACCTGCACGTGGTCGGCAAGGACATCACGCGGTTCCATGCGGTGATCTGGCCGGCCATGCTCATGAGCGCCGGCCTGCCCGTGCCGCGGCAGGTGTTCGGACACGGGTGGGTCCACCTGCGGGGCGAGAAGATGAGCAAGTCGCTGGGGACCGCCATCGATCCGCTCGAGGCCGCGCAGCGCTTCGGCGCCGATGCCCTGCGTCTCTTCCTCACCAAGGAGATCCCGTACGGCGCCGATGGCGACTTCACCTTCGAGCGGTTCGAGGAACGGTACAACGCCGACCTGGCAAACAATCTCGGCAATCTGGTGAATCGTGTCACCGCGATGGGCGCCCGCTATCGCCAGGGGCACCTGACCCCGACGGGCTCGCCCTCGCGCCTGCAGGACCTGGCGGCGACCACGGTGCGGGAGTATGGGGCGGCGATGGACACCTACGCCCTGCACCAGGGCGTGGCGTCGGTGTTCCGCCTGCTCGACGCCACCAACGAGTACCTCGCCGAGCGGGCCCCGTGGACCCTCGCGAAGGACCCGGCCAACGCCGCGGCCCTCGATGAGGTGTTGTTCACGGCCGCCGAGAGCCTGCGGCTGGCCACCGTGCTGCTGGGCCCCGTGATGCCCGCGTCCACCCAGGCCATCCTCGCGCGCCTCGGCGACCACACGCCGCTCGTCGACCGTCGTCTGGCGGTCGATGGCGCGTGGCGTGCCGCTGGCGCGCGCACGGTGGCGGCTGGCGAGGCCCTGTGGCCGCGCGTGGTCACCGCCGAGCCCACCACCCCCGATGTCACCGCCGCGCCTGCGCCCGTGCAGGTCCGCGCCCTGTCTGGAGTCTCGTCCGTGCCCGAAGACCAGTCGTCCGCCACTCCCGTGTCCCCTGTCGCGGCCCCGGCCGCTCCCGCCGCGTCCGCCCCCGCACCGGCGCCGACGAGTCCGGCGCCGGGCGCCAGCGAGGACGCGGTCATCACCATCGACGACTTCATGAAGGTGGAGCTGAAGGTGGGGAAGGTCCTGGCCGCCGAGGCCGTGCCGAAGTCGAAGAAGCTGCTGAAGCTGACGGTGCAGGATGGCGCGGCGTCCGAGCGGACCATCCTGGCGGGAATCGCCGAGTCCTACACGCCTGAGGCCATCGTGGGCCGCACGATCGCCTTTGTCGCCAATCTCGCGCCGCGGCCGATGATGGGCCTGGTGTCGCACGGAATGGTGCTCGCCGCCGACACCGACGGCAAGGCGCAACTCATCGCGTTCGAGACGCCACCCGCTCCCGGTACGCGTATTCGTTGACGTCCGACTCCCGAAGGCCGAAGGCCGATTGACGAAGGCCCTCTGAATGTTGATCGACACCCACTGTCACATCGCGGGCGACGAGTTCGTCGACGACCTGTCGGCCGTCGTGGCCCGCGCGCGCGAGGCTGGCGTGCAGCAGGCCATCTGCATCCTCGATGCGACCGCTCGCGTCGAACTCGAAAGAGTCCCCGGGGTGCGCACGGCCTGGCCCGGCGTGGCCTTCGCCGTGGGCGTGCACCCGCATCATGCCGGCAAGGTGTCGGTGGACGAGGTCGAGGCACTCGTGGGTGCCGCGCTTGAGGAGACGGGGGCGGTGGCCGTAGGTGAGATCGGCCTCGACTACCACTACGATTTCTCCCCGCGCGCGCAGCAGCAGGCGGTGTTCGGTCGTCAGATCTCGCTGGCCGTGGCGCGCGACCTGCCCGTCGTGATTCACACCCGCGAGGCCGATGCCGACACACTGGAGGTGATCGACACGGCAGGCGGCGGGCGGGCGCGAGGGGTGTTTCACTGCTTCACGGGCGACCAGGCGCTGGCCGAGGCGGCGGTCGCGCGGGGCTTCCACCTGTCGTTCTCCGGCATTGCGACGTTCCCGCGGGCTGAGAGCATCCGCGAGGTGGCGGCCTGGGTGCCAGCCGATCGCTGGCTGGTCGAAACCGACAGTCCGTACCTGTCGCCGGCGCCTCAGCGCGGCGGGCGCAACGAGCCGGGGCGGGTCGGCCGGGTGCTGGACACCGTGGCGCGCGTGCGGGGGATGTCCCTGGACGAGGCCGCCGAGCAGGCGTACACGAATGCGGCGGCCCTCTTCGGTATCAGCGGGCCCAACAGGTAGGCGCGCGTTGACAGCGCCACCCCAATGTGTTGAGATTCCTGAGGTTTCGCACGTGCAGCCTTCCTCGTCCCCCTCTGATCTAGCGCAGCTGTTCGAGCCCGTCAGGGATGACCTGGAACGCGTCAACCAGGCGTTTCTCAGGCACATCGACTCGCGCGTCGAGTTGATCCCGGAGATCGGCAAGTACCTGCAGAACACCGGCGGCAAGCGCGTGCGCCCCGCGGTGATGCTCATGGCGAGCCGCCTGGCCGGCGGGCACGACAAGAGCGACATGGCCGTGCTCTACGCCTCGGTCATCGAGTTCATCCACACCGCCACGCTCGTCCACGACGACATCATCGACGACTCCGAGCTGCGCCGCGGCCGCCTGGCGGTCCACGCGCGCTGGGGCAACGACGTCACCGTCCTGCTGGGCGACTACCTGTACATCAAGTCCCTCGGGATGGCGCTCGAGTACGACCGCATCGACGTCCTCCGCGTGCTCTGCGACATCACGCTGAAGATGATCGAGGGGGAGCTCTACCAGCTCACCAAGAACGGCGACACCGAGATCACCGAGGACGAGCACTTCGACATCATCCGGCGCAAGACGGCCTACCTGTTTGCCGGCTCGGCCCGTATCGGCGGCATGGTCGGCACGATCACGCCGGCGCAGGAACAGGCGCTCTGGGACTACGGCTTCAATCTCGGCGTGGCCTTCCAGCTGGTCGACGACCTGCTGGACTACACCGCCGACCAGGCGGCGCTCGGCAAGCCCATCGGCAGCGACCTGCGTGAAGGCAAGCTGACGCTCCCGATCATCCTGCTGCGCGATCGGGTCCCCGACCAGGCTCGCCCGATCATCGAGCAGGTCGTGCGCGATGCCGACGTCAGTGAAGAGGCCTGGCGGCAACTCCTCGGCCTCCTGCGCGAGTACGACATCATCCCGCAGGTGACGCGACGCGCCGGCGAGTACGTCGAGCAGGCGCGGCGTCAGCTCGCGTCCTTCCCGGAGAGCCGGGAGCGGGATGCGTTGGCCGGCCTCGCGGACTACGTGCTGGCGCGCGACCGGTAGGCCGAGCCGCATGGCCGCCGCGCCAGCTGACCGCATCGACGCCCTGCGCGCCCTCATCAGGCACCACGAGGAGCGCTACTACGTCCACGACGCCCCCGAGATCGCCGACGCGGAGTTCGACGCGCTGGTGCGCGAGTTGCGCGACCTCGAGTCGGCGCGCCCCGACCTCGTCACCGCCGATTCGCCGACTCAACGCGTCAGCGGGCGGCCCGCCGAGGGGTTCGCCACGGCCGAGCACCTGCGGCCGATGCTCAGCCTCGACAACGCCTACACGGACGAGGAACTCGACGCCTTCGACGAGCGCGTGCGCAAGGGCCTCGGCACCGACGGCCCCACCGACGGCCCCGTCCACTACGTCGCCGAACTCAAGATCGACGGCCTCAGCATCGCCGTCACCTACGAGGATGGCGTGTTCAGCCGTGGCGTCACGCGCGGGGACGGCGTGTTCGGCGAGGACGTGTCGAGCAACGTCCGGACGATTCAGTCGATCCCGCTTCGCCTCAAGTCGGCCCCCGACGGCCGTCTCGAAGTGCGCGGCGAAATCTACCTGCCGCGTGCCGCCTTCGAGCGCCTCAACGAGTCGCGCGAGGCGGACGCCGAGCCGCTGTTCGCCAATCCCCGCAACGCCGCCGCCGGCACCCTGCGCAACCTCGACCCGTCCCTGGTCGCCAGCCGAGGACTGCGGGCGTTCTTCTACCACGCCGTGCGGGAAGAGCAGGTCGGGAGTCGGGAGTCGGGAGTCGGGAGTCGGGGTGACGACCCGGACGCGCCGACGGATGGCCTGCCATCGACACAGGGCGCGCTGATGGAGGCGCTGGCGGCGTGGGGGCTGCCGGTCGAGAAGCACTGGCGTCACTGCGAGGGCATCGAGGCCGTCAAGGCGTTCTGCGCCTCCTGGGCCCAGACCCGCCAACAGCTGCCCTTCGACACCGATGGCATCGTCATCAAGGTGGATCGCCGCGAGGAGCGACGTCGGCTCGGCTTCACGTCGAAGTTCCCGCGTTGGGCCACCGCGTACAAGTTCCCCGCCCAGCAGGCGACCACGCGGCTCATCCGGATCGACGTGCAGGTCGGCCGCACGGGCGCGGTGACGCCGCTCGCCGTGCTCGCGCCGGTGCTGCTCGCGGGCTCGACCATCCAGTACGCCACCTTGCACAACGAGGAGGAGATCCGCCGCAAGGACATCCGTCCGGGCGACGAGGTCCTGCTCGAAAAGGGGGGCGACGTCATCCCCAAGATCGTCATGCCCATCCTCGCGCACCGGCCGGAGGGGCTGCCGCCCTTCGTCATGCCGGCCGCATGCCCCGTCTGCGCGAGCACCCTCGAGCGGCCAGAGGACGAGGTCGTCTGGCGGTGTCCGAATCCGAGTTGTCCGGCGCGGCTGCGACGCAGCCTCGAGCACTTCGCCGGTCGGCGCGCCATGAACATCGACGGCCTGGGGGAGGCGCTGGTCGACAAGCTGGTCGCGCTCGAACTGGTGCGTGATTTTGCCGACCTGTATCACCTGACCGTCGAGACGCTGGCCGACCTCAAGTTCGAGGCGCAGCCGCGCACGCCGAAGGCCGCCGCCGACGCGCCGGCGCGCGTGCTCACGCCGCGCCGCTTCGGCGAGAAGTCGGCCGGGGCGCTCGTTGCGCAGATCGACAACAGCCGTCGCAACGAGCTGTGGCGGCTGATCTTCGGCCTCGGCGTCCGGCACGTCGGCGAACGGGGGGCCCAGGCGCTGGCCGAGGCCTTCGGCACGATGGACGTCATGGCTGGCGCCACGGTCGAACAACTGCAGGCGGTGCCCGACATCGGCCCGGTCGTCGCCGCGTCGGTGCGTCGCTTCTTCGACGCGCGCGAGACCCAGCGGCTCATCGCCCGCCTGGCGGCCGCGGGCGTGCACATGGGGACGCCGGTGGCCGAGGGACGCGGGCCGCGCCCACTCGAAGGGCGCAGCATCGTCCTGACGGGGACGCTGTCGACGATGAGCCGAGACGAGGCGACCGAGCGGCTGACGGCCCTCGGCGCCAGGGTGGCCGGGTCGGTGAGCAAGAAGACCTCGCTCGTCATCGCCGGCGAGGACGCCGGCAGCAAGCTGATCAAGGCGCGCGAGTTGGGGATCACGGTCGCCGACGAGGCAGCCCTCCAACGGTTGTTGGGCGATCCCTCGCAGTGGCCGTCAGGGAACCCGTAGCCTGTAGTCTGTAGGCGGCCCTGCCCCTGAGCCCTGAGCCCTGAGCCCAACCTGAGAGCCCTGAACCGTGAGCCCTGAGCCTGTATGAGCGGACGCATTTTGGTGATTGACGACGAAGCCGGCATCCGCGAAAGCCTGCGGATGATTCTCGAATACGAGGGGTACCGCTGTGTGCTCGCGGCCACCGGCGAGGAAGGGCTGGCCCTGGCGCGGAGCGAGGCCCCCGACCTGGTTTTCTCCGACATCAAGATGCCGGGACTCGACGGGCTGGAGGTGCTGACGCGCCTCAAGGCCCACGACGAGTCGCTGCCGGTCGTGATGATTTCCGGGCACGGCACCGTCGCGACGGCCGTCGAGGCCACCAAGCTCGGCGCCATGGACTTCATCGAGAAGCCGCTGTCGACCGAGCGCGTGCTGCTCACCGTGCGCAATGCGCTGAACGCGAGCCGCCTGGAGCAGGAGAATCGTCGCCTGCGCGGGGCCGAAGATGCGCGCTACAACATCGTCGGACAGAGTCCGGTGCTGATGCAGGTGCTCGATGCGGTCGGGCGCGCCGCGCCGACCAACGCCACCGTCCTCGTGCTGGGGGAGAGTGGCGTCGGCAAGGAACTCGTGGCTCGTGCCATCCACCGCAACAGCCTGCGATCCCGCGAACGGTTCGTGCAGGTCAATTGCGCGGCCATTCCCGAGGAACTGATCGAGAGCGAGCTGTTCGGTCACGAGAAGGGCAGCTTCACCGGGGCGACCGACAAGCAGATCGGCAAGTTCGAGCTGGCAGACCGCGGCACGATCTTCCTCGACGAAGTCGGCGACATGAGCCAGAAGACGCAAGCCAAGGTCCTCCGCGTGCTGCAGGAGGGCGAGGTCGAGCGGATCGGCTCGCAGCGCACCCTCAAGGTGGACGTCCGCGTGATTGCGGCCACCAACAAGGACCTCGAGGCGGCCATCGGCGAAGGCACCTTCCGAGAGGACCTCTACTTCCGCCTGAGCGTGATTCCGGTCCACGTGCCGCCGCTGCGCGAGCGCCCCGAGGACATCCCGGCGCTGGTCAAGCACTTCGCCGACCTGTTCGCAGCCGATGGGGGGCGGACGCGGCGCTTCACCCCGGACGCCCTCGGCGTGCTGCAGCAGCATCGCTGGCGCGGCAACATCCGCGAGTTGAAGAACACCATCGAGCGCGTGCTGATCATGGCGCGCGGCGACGTGGTGGACGTGGCCGACGTGCGCCAGTTTCTCCGCGTGGACGGCACGGGCGCCACGACTGCGCCGCCGCCGCCCGCTGCGCCCGTCCTGGCCCCGCTGCCGGCCGCGGTGACCGTCGCGGAGGGGGCGGCCGGTCTTCCGGCGTATCAGATGCCGCCCATCGTTCCCGAGCTGCTGCCATCGACCGGGGCCTCGCGACCCCCTGCTCCGAAGCCGACGACACTGCGGGAGTTCAAGGAGCAGGTGGAGCGGGAGTTCCTGGTGGAGAAGCTGCGCGAGCACGGCTGGAACATCTCGCGGACGGCCGAGGTCATCGACACGCCCCGCAGCAATCTGTACAAGAAGCTCGAACAGTACGAGATCACGCAGGAGAAGGACGGCTAGGGCCGGCAATCTCGCAATGCCGCGATGCCGCGATGCCGGAATGCTGCACGGTGGCGAAGGCCCAAGGCCCAGGGACAAAGGCCTGTCAGGTATCATCCCTTTGCGGCAGTCGTCCAGGCGATCGCTGGCAGAGGGACGTGAGTCCGCTGCTGGAGGAAAGTCCGAACTCCGCAGGGCAGTGCGCCGGGTAACACCCGGGCGGGGCAACCCGACGGAAAGTGGCACAGAAAATATACCGCCCTGAGCGAGGCGTCGGTGGCGCGCAAGCGCCGCCGACGCCGAGTCGAAGGGTAAGGGTGAAAAGGTGCGGTAAGAGCGCACCGCGCGGCCGGCAACGGGCGTGGCAGGCAAAACCCCGCACGGAGCAAGACCAAATAGGGAGGCGCTCGAGGACGGCCCGTCCGAAGCCTCCGGGTAGGTTGCTCGAGGCCGTCAGCAATGCCGGTCCCAGAGGAATGATCGCCCGTTCGTGGGCCCGCAAGGGCGCGCGGACCGACAGAATTCGGCTTACCGGATGGCTGCCGCACTTCCAGCATCCTACACACGCGTGAGGACGCGTGAGGAGAGACCACACGAGATGGCGTTCTACCTTGTCACGGGCGGAGCAGGCTTCATCGGGTCGCACATGGTCGAGGCCCTGCGCGGCCGCGGACATCGGGTGCGCGTGGTGGACAACCTCGTGACCGGTCACCGCCGCAACCTCGCGCACATCGACGAGGTCGAGTTCCTCGAAGGCGATCTCGCCGACGAGGCGGTCGCCCGCCGGGCCGTCGAGGGCGTCGAGTACGTGCTCCATCAGGCGGCCATCCCGTCGGTGCCGCGTTCGGTCGAGGACCCCCTCACCTCGAACCGCGCCAACATCGACGCGACGCTGAGCCTGCTCGTGGCGGCGCGCGATGCCGGCGTGAAGCGCGTCGTGTACGCCGGCAGTTCGTCGGCCTACGGCAATGCCGCCGCCCTGCCCAAGCAGGAGGACATGCCCACCGGGCCCCTCTCGCCCTATGCGCTGCAGAAGCTCGTGGGCGAGCAGTACATGCAGATGTTCACGGAGCTCTACGGGCTGTCCACCGTGACCATCCGCTACTTCAACGTCTTCGGGCCTCGCCAGGATCCGTCGTCGGCCTACTCGGGCGTGATCTCGCTCTTCATCCGCCATCTCGTCGAGGGCCGGTCGCCGACGATGCACGGCGATGGGGAGCAGACGCGCGACTTCACCTTCGTGGCCAACGTCGTCGATGGCGCGCTCCGCGCCAGCCAGGCCGAGACGGCGGTGAGCGGCAAGGTCATCAACGTCGCCACCGGGTCGCGAATCTCGCTGAACGACCTGTTCCACACCCTCAAGCGCATCACCGGCGCGAACGTGGAGGCCACCTACGGTCCGCCTCGCGCCGGCGACGTGCGGGACTCGCTGGCGGACATCAGCCGCGCCAAGGATCTCCTCGGCTACACGCCGCTGGTGCATCTCGAAGACGGGCTGCGACAGACCGTGGCCTGGTTCGCCTCGACCCAGCAGCCGACGGCCTGAGCCGCGCGTCGCGTGAACGCCTCCGCGCCGACGACGCCGGGTCTCTCGAGGACGCTGGGGACGTTCCAGCTCTGGGGCATCGCCGTGGGACTCGTCATCTCTGGCGAGTATTTCGGCTGGAGCTACGGGTGGGCGTCCGCCGGGACGCTGGGCTTCCTCGTGTCGTCGGCGTTCGTGGCGCTGATGTACGGCACGTTCATCTTCAGTTTCACCGAGCTGACGACGGCCATCCCGCATGCGGGCGGGCCGTTCGAGTACAGCCGCCGTGCGTTCGGGCCGGTGGGCGGTGTGCTGGCCGGCATGGCCACCCTGATCGAGTTCCTGTTCGCGCCGCCGGCGATTGCGCTGGCCATCGGCGCGTACATGCATGTGCAGTACGACTGGCTCGAGCCGCGCTGGGTGGCCGTGGGCGCCTACCTGGTGTTCATGACGCTGAACATCGTCGGCATGCACATCGCCGCCAGCGTCGAGTTGGTCGTGACCCTGGTCGCCATCTTCGAACTGCTCGTCTTCATGGGGGTGGTGGCGCCGGGCTTCTCGCTGGCGAACTTCGTCGACGGCGGCTGGGCCGGTGCCGACACGTTCTCGCTCGCGAGCCTCGGCGGCATCGTCGCCGCGCTGCCGTTCGCGATCTGGTTCTTCCTGGCGATCGAGGGCGTGGCCATGGCCGCCGAGGAAGTGCGGGATCCACAGCGATCCATCCCGCGCGCCTACATCGGCGGCATCGTCACGCTGATCGTGCTGGCAGTGGGCGTGATGATCGCCGCGGGTGGCGTCGGTGACTGGCGAGCGCTCTCGAACATCAACGACCCGCTGCCGCAGGCGATGAAGCGGGTGGTGGGGGAGGACAGCGGCTGGCTGCACATGTTGCTCTGGCTGGGCCTCTTCGGGCTGGTCGCCTCCTTCCACGGCATCATCATCGGCTACTCACGACAGATGTTCGCGCTGGCGCGGGCCGGGTACCTGCCGCGCGTGCTGGCACGCGTGCATCCCCGCTTCCATACGCCCCACGTGGCGATCCTGGCCGGCGGCGTCGTCGGCCTCGCCGCCATCTTCAGTGATGGGCTCGTCCAGATCGCCGGCCAGACTCTGACGGCCACCATCGTCACGATGTCCGTCTTCGGGGCCATCGTGATGTACATCCTCAGCATGGCCAGCCTGTTCCGGTTGCGGCAGGTCGAGCCCGCGATGGTGCGTCCCTTCATGGCGCCGGCCTACCCCTGGTTCCCGGCCTTCGCCCTCGCCGCCGCCGTGCTGTGTCTGGTCACGATGGTGTACTTCAACCCGGTCGTGGCGTCGTGGTTCTTCGGGGGGATGGGGGCGGGACTCGTCTGGTTCCTGCTGGTGCGCGGCCCGCGCGCGACCGCGACGGACGGCCACTGAGGCGGCATCCATGGCCAGCTACAGTCACACGATCGACGGCACGCGCCACGTGTTCGACGACCTCCGCACGCTGCTCGCGCGCGCCACGCCCGAGCGGTCCGGCGATCGACTGGCTGGCGTGGCGGCGGCCTCGGCGGAACAGCGGGCGGCCGCGCAGATGGCCCTCGCCGACGTGCCGCTGCGGCAGTTCCTCGACGAGGCGGTGATCCCGTACGAGCGCGACGACG
>NZ_JALHPM010000022.1:0-53231 GCF_022842525.1 Luteitalea sp. | reverse complement strand
GGCCGGCATTGGCGCGACCGGGTCGTATCCGAGATCGATCGCGGATCTCCCCGGCGTCGCGCACGCATCGGGCACACGGGGCACAGTCGTCGCTGCCGATGTCGCAAGCCGCATCTTGACCCTGCCCACCCACCCGTTCGTGACCTCGGCCGACGTCCAGACGATGTTGAACGTCGTGACGGACGCGTACGCGCGGGCGACGTGGGTCGCGAGATGACATACGGGATACATCCGTGAACGCAACGACCATGCGCGATGCCCTGGTGTACTCGGCGAAGTGGGTCGCAGCCCACGCGCTGAGCATTTCAGACCCTGGAATGCGACGGGGGCTCAAGGCCCTCGGCAACCAGGCCGTGGTGCTGGCGTACCACCGGGTCCTCCCCAGAGGGGCCGACACCTGCTCCCATCCGGGCATCGTGGTAACGCCCGCCACCTTCGAACGTCACATGCGGCTGCTCAGGAGAGACTTCCGCATTCTTTCCCTGCAGGAGTTCGAAGCGCATGTCGTCACTCGCACACCCTTCGAGCCTGGATCGTGTCTCGTCACGTTCGACGACGGGTGGATCGACTTTTTCACTGCGGCGTGGCCAATCCTGCGACGCTTCGACGTTCCAGCGGTCGTCTATCTGCCGACGAAGCTCATTGGTTCGAACGGCACGTTCTGGCAGGAGCACTTGAGCCGACTCTTGTGCGAAGCGGCGGCGGTGTTCAGACACGAGCGTTCATTCGGTCCGCCATTGATGGACGCGCTGCGAGCAAGCCATCTGGATCCTCTGTGCGATGCCGTGACGACTGGCGACCGGTTCACGATTCTCGACGGCGTCCGTGGGCAGAAGCTCAACCTGGCAGCAGATCCCTGGTCCGCCATTACCAGACTGTCGAACCTGCTCGGCCCACGCGCCTTGACCGAGCACGGCGACCGATTCATGTCGTGGGACCAGATTCGAGAGCTGGCAGGCGCCGGAGTCGCTTTCGGCGTCCATGGGCACACACATCGCATACTGTCGACGCTCTCGGCGCGAGAGGTGTCTGACGAATTGACGACCGCCCGGAGCATTCTCGAACGCGAGCTTGGCACGCGCGTGACATCGATGAGCTATCCTAATGGAGGCTGGACTGAAGAGGTGGCAACGCTCGTGCGAACACTGGGCTTCACGATCGGGTTCTCGATGGATCGTGGACCCACGCGCGTTGATGCGCCCGCGTGGTCGATGAGCCGCGTCAACATTCACGAAGCCGTGACTGCAGACGATGCATTCCTGCGGGCGCGTCTGCTGGGGGTGTTCTGACAATGGAGATTGCGGCCGACAAGACGGGTGTTGTCAGCGCCTGGCGGGGCGTCAGTACACCCGCCATTGCCTACAGCGGCCTGCTGCTGGTGATCCTGATCGAGTACCTCGGGCTCGCGGCCGAGTTCGGAGTGCTGCGAGCGCTTCGCATCTCGACGCTGTTCGCATACGGAACGTTCCTCGTGGTCATTGCCTACGGCGGCTTCGCGCCCGCGGCGACATCACGACAGGGTCGCTGGCTGCTTGGCCTGTTCGGCATGGCTGCCATTTCCATTCTTTACGCTGTCGTGCGCGCCTACGTGCCCGCTGTCCTGCGTTCGCACGTTGACTACTTCGCCTTGTTCGTGACTGCTGCAGCTGTCGTCGATCGCCAGTCACGTGTGAAGGGGCTAGCCGTCACAACGACAGGCGTCGTGCTCGCACTGGTGCTCCGAAATCTCGACCTGCTGACGTCAGGCGTGCGGGTCGGTGCGTTCAGGGCGAACGTCTTCATGGGCGATGGTAACGATTTCGCGTGGGGCCTCATCGCGTTGATGCCAATGCCTTTATATCTCATGCTGGGCAGACACGGCGTCCTCTCGCGTCTGTTCGGTCTTGCCGGTGTCTCGGCCGCGGCGTTCGCCGTCGCTGGCACTCAGTCCCGAGGCGCAACCCTCGGCATCACGGCGGCTGCACTCTATTACCTGTTCTTCATGAGCCGCCGCCGCCTTGCCGGGCTGGTCGTTGTCGTTGCACTGGCGCTCGTTACGTTGGCCTTCGCCCCTGCCGGCTACCTCACACGTGTCACCGACACGGAGGTATCGGATGACGCCTCTGCTCAGGGACGCATCAGGGCGTGGACAGCGGCGACCAAGATGGCGATCGACTACCCGCTGGGGGTTGGAGCCGGGAGCTTCAATTCGGCCTATGGACGCTTCTACATCGGCGACCCCGACGAGACCTTCAGTTCAAGACGCTGGATCTCCGCCCACAGCATCTACTTCAAGGTGCTCGGCGAATCTGGCTTCGTCGGCTTGTTCCTGTTGCTCGGCCTGCTGACCTCGAACTTCCGAGACAACGCCGCGTCTATGCGTGCTTCACGATTGCGCCCAGACCGTTGCCGCATCGACGGCCTCTGGCCGGCGTCACTCAACTTCGGCCTCGTGGGCTACGTGGTCGCCGGCGCGTTCCTCGGCGGTCTCACCTACCCGCACATCTACTTGCTGTCCGGGCTCACGGTGGCCTGTCGCCGCATGACCGCCGACGGCGGGTCCGACTCGCCGACGCCGGCTCTGGCGGCGCGGCACATTTCGTCACCGCGGCTTCTCTCGCCGCGCGTGAAGTCCCGTGGGGCGACGCACTATCTGCCGCGCCCACGAGTGGTCGGTTGAACGCGATGTACGCCGTCGTGGTAGACCTCCTGACGTGGCTGTTCTGGTTATCGGCGGCAGGCGTAGCGTATGCCTACGTGGGTTATCCGCTGCTCGTCTGGTGGCTGGCCAGCCGTCTGCCGATGACTGTCCCTCCGGATGTGAGCGACTCGGATCTGCCCGATGTCACGATCGTGGTGCCAGTCCACAACGAACGAACCACCATTGCCGAAAAGCTTGCGAACACCGAGGCTCTTGACTATCCGCCGGAAGCGCTG
The DNA here is from genome assembly GCF_022842525.1 of Luteitalea sp. Lineage (NCBI taxonomy): Bacteria > Pseudomonadati > Acidobacteriota > Vicinamibacteria > Vicinamibacterales > Vicinamibacteraceae > Luteitalea > Luteitalea sp. The sequence continues at coordinate 50,315 of NZ_JALHPM010000022.1, read as the reverse complement.
AAGGCCATTTTCGTCTCGGATGGCTCCACCGATGGCACTCCCGAGATCATCGCGGCGGCCCAGAGCGGCCGCGTCCGGCTGGTCGTGCAGCCGGAGCGTGGTGGTAAAGCGGCGGCTCTCAATGCGGGTCTGGTACTTGCCGATTCGCCAATCGTGGTGTTCACCGACGCAGCGATCTTGCTCGAGTCCGGTGCGATTCGAGCGATAGTGCGGCCGTTCCGATTGCCTGACGTCGGCTGCGTCTCCGGCGAAGACCGCATCATGGGCGGCGGTGGCGAGGGGCTCTATGGCCGCTACGAGATGTTCCTGCGGCGACAGGAGTCACGCCTGCACTCAATTGTTGGCGCGAGTGGGTCGTTCTACGCTCAACGCCGGAACTTGTGCGGTGAGTTCGTGCCGAACGTGGCGCCGGACTTCCTGTCGGTCCTGCGGACTGTCGAGGGGGGCTTCCGCGCGGTCAGCGAACCAGCTGCAGTGGGGCTGATGACGGCCCTCGACGACCCACGGGGAGAGTTCGACCGCAAGGTTCGCACGATCCTTCGCGGCATGACGACGCTGGGTCTGCACGCTAGACTGCTCCACCCGCTCCGCTACCCACTGTTTTCGTTCGAGCTCATCTCTCACAAGTTGATGCGCTGGCTCGTGCCATTCTTTCTCGTCGTCATGCTGGCGGCGAGCCTGGTTCTTGCCGCTGACTCCTGGTTTTACGCATTGATGTCTGGCCTCCAGCTGCTGTTCTACGCCGTGGCGCTTGTCGGCTTTGCCGGGCGTCTGCCGCCAGGCCTCGGCTCGATCGGCCGCGTGGCCACCTACTTCAGTGCTGCCAATGTGGCCACCCTGTTGGCTTGGCTGAAGTACGTCGCCGGGACGCGGCAGGAGATCTGGTCGCCTTCGAAACGCTGATGGCTGCACATGCTGACACGATTCGCCTTGCTTTGTCCGACCCACCTTCGAGGTGACTTCCTGGAGGCAGATCGACCGTTTCGAGAGTTGGCGATGGCGACCGTAGTTTATCGCCCCAAGAACGGGCGCCACAGTGCGATTCGCCGTCCTCGCGGCGCATCGTCATGAGCTCGACGTCCGTGTGGCCGAGCGGACCAATGACGTTCTGACGTCCTTCGAGTGACAGCACACCTTCGTCGATATCGTGAGTGCTGGCCGGGCAGCCCTTCTCCAGGTGACGTGTGAACAGGTTTCTGAAGAACGTTCTATCCAACTGGGCCGGCATGGCGGTCGGCATGGCGACGGCGTTCTTCATGTCGCCGTTTCTTGTTCACAGACTGGGCGACCATCAGTACGGGCTGTGGGTGCTCATCATCTCCGTGACGGGATACATGGGCCTGCTCGATGTCGGCCTGAAGGTGTCAGTCGTCAAATACGTCTCACAGTTGTCCGCGACAAGGGACTTCGAAGGTCTCAATCGCGTCGCCAGCACTGCGCTGGCGATCTATGGCGGCGTCGGGCTGCTCATCGTGCTCATCACCGTCGTCATCGAGCGGTTCTTCAGCCGCTTGTTCGCGATTCAAGGCAGCGACGCTGACACGGCGCGTGTTGTGCTCCTGCTTGCCGGGATCAACGTAGCTGCCACTCTCGTCGTGAGCATCCCTGGCGGTGTCCTGGCGGGGCTCCAGCGCTACGACCTGTCGTCGGCCGCCGGCATCAAGACGCTGGTGTTCCGCACGTTGGCAATCGTCGCCTTGGTGTCGGCCGGTTTCGGCATCGCCGCGCTGGCGTTAGTACATCTGTGCTCGCAGGTCCTCAACGGCGTCCTGACTTGGCGGTCGGCGCGCCTCGAATGCCCGACGCTGCGACTGGAGCGGCGGCTGATGTCGCTCGAGACGGCCAAGCAGCTGTGGAGCTACAGCGCGTTCGTCCTCGTCAACAACGTCGGGCGGGTACTCCTCTTCGGCTCCAGCGAAGTCGTCGTCGGCTCGTTACTAGGCACTGTGGCGGTCACCTACTACGCCATCTCTGGAACTGTCGCCCAATACATGCAGCAGATCGTAGTGACCATGGCTCAGGTGCTCCACCCGCACGCGGCGGCGCAGCACGCCAAGGGGAGTACCGAAGGCCTGCGTAGCGCCGCGCTCATGGGCACCCGGCTCTCGCTGCTCGTGGGCCTTCCGATCACGGTGACGGTGGTAGTTCTTGGCGAGCGCTTCATCAGCCTGTGGATGGGGCCGGAGTACGGGCGTATCGCTGGACCGCTGCTGACCCTGCTGACTCTGGCGCGGCTCGTACACCTCAGTCAGGCTGGCTCTTACGAGGTGTTGTTGGGCATGAGCCGGCACCGGGTGCCCACCACCTTGAATCTCGTCGCCGGTGTGCTGAGCGTGGCCGGCAGCTTGCTGTTCGGTCGCTGGTACGGCCTGACGGGCGTAGCAGTTGGCGGTGCCATTCCTATTCTCGTGCTGCACGGTGCGGTGCAGCCTTGGTACACGAACAGGTCGCTGGACATCAGCTGGCGAACTTACCTCTGGCGCTCAGTGCTGCCGCCGCTCGCGGCCGCGATTCCTTACGCGCTGGTGCTGTTCGCGGTGGTCCGGATGAAGCCGCCTGAGTCGCTCGTGACGCTCGCACTCACGGTCGCCGGCACGCTGCCTGTCTTCGGGATTGCGGGCTTGTTCCTGTGCTTCGATGCCGAGCACCGCAGCAACCTGTCGCTCGGGCTGCTGAAGCGTCCGGCGGCGCGCGCCTCTGGTGTCGCCGGTGGCAGCGACAACGGATGATCTTGGTGTCGTCTGCTCTCTGTTCGGAAGCCCGCATCCGCATCGTCGTCACCGCGGCACGGGTCGCGCCGTCCGCGTCCGCGCTCAGCAGGCCGGTCGGTCCATGCGACGTTCGTTCTTCAGGTGCCTCGACGGCGCAACCCGGCAAAGGCCAACACGCGTTCATCCACGGTAGATCTCTTTTCCGAGGGAGAGGCGCGCTGCCGCTGCGATCCGCGCGGCGAAGTAGACGTGATAGAGAACTACGGATCGCAGGTACGAAGGGCCGCCGAGTATCCGCCGTCGGCGTCTGTAGACGACCGCAGCCACCGGCACTGCATTCAACGCGGCGAATGCTGCGGCGATGCCGGCTGGCGTCCGCATCGAAGCAAGGAGTGGAAGCATCAGTGCTGACGCGCCGAGTGCGGCGTGCAGGAACATCATGACGACAGGCTTGTCGATCTCGCCCCGACCAGTCGTGCCGTACATTCCATGCGCGTGCCAGCACTGCTTGGCGAAGAAGGCCCTCAGTGATTTCGGATTGCCGTGATGCACGACGTGGATACGCGAGTGCCGCTCGATCCGGGCACAAGATCGGCGAAGCCGCTGACACAGCTCGGCGTCTTCACCTGTCGTGAGAGACTCGTCGAAGCCCCCAATGGCCACGAACGTCGACCGACGCACGGCCAGGTTCCCGGCTGGGAGGTGGTGGGTCGGACCATCCGCCATCGTTGCGTGTAGACGCTGCCAGACGTCCTCGACCCAGTGAGGTTCGGCAGGCAGATCGTAGGGTGCACCAACAGCATCGGCGCCAGACTCCGCGAAGGCGGCGGCTACCTGGTCGAGGTGATCCAATGCGATCTCGCAATCCGCATCCACGAACACCAGGATGTCGGCAGAGCATGCCGCAACTCCGCGGTTCCGGGCGGCCGAGATAGTGGCGCCTGGGGCATCCACCATCCGCACCAACGGACCGCCAATCCGTGCGGCCCACTGGCGAGTCCCATCTACCGAACCGTTATCGACCAGCACGACCTCGGCCCCACGTCTGGTCGCTGCGCCCAGGAGGGCCGGCAGGCAGACGGGAAGGAAGCGCATCGCGTCCTTCATCGGCACGATGAGAGCGAACGTTGACGGAGAAGGCGCGTCCATGGGGATAGGATCAACCATGGCGCTGGCTGAGAAGCCGCCGATAGATCGCCTCTTCTTTCGGCGTGCGGGCGGCGAACTCGAATTCTTCCATCACACGCGCCTTTCCTCGCCTCGCCAGCAATGTCGCCCAGGGCCTGTCGCCAACCAGGCGTCGAAGGCCTTCGTATATCTGGGCGGTGCTGCCCGCGTTGACGAGAACGCCCGTTTCGGCGTCTGTGATGATCTCGCGCACACCGCCGACATCCGTCGCGAGTACCGGAACGCCCATACATAGCGCTTCGAGAAGGACGTTGGGGAAGCCTTCCGTGTACGACGTCAGGGCGAGGACGTCGAGGTCGCGGTAAAGCGGCCTCACGTCCGTCAGATGCCCCGTAAAGACCACCCGGTCCTTGAGCCCGAGTGCGTCTGCGAGGCCGCGTAAGGCCTGCTCGTCCGGGCCGTCACCGGCCAGCACGAGTCGGAGTTTCGGTTCCGCGGCCGCCAGCCTGGCGGCAGCACGCAGAAAATCTGCCTGCCCTTTTTCTGGACTCAAACGGCCCACGTTGCCGACCACAACCGACTCTGGTCCGATGCCTGCGCTACGCCTGAATTCGCCGATCTCGAAGTTTGCCGGCCGATAATTGGCCTCAACGATGGCGTTGTGTATCACGCTCAAGCGACCTTCAGAAACCCCGGCCTTCAAGACTCTGTTCCGGGTTTCTTCAGAAACCGCCACGACGTGGTCGAGTCCCCTCAATGCCCACTGCGACGCCTTGATGTATAGACGGCTTCGGGCGTTGTTCTCTATCCAACCGTGCACCGTGCTCATCGTTGCCACGCCCAGCCACGACGACACTACTCTGGCGACGATGTCGGACAGGTAGTCGTGCGAATGCACGATTTGTACACGCCGTTCTGTGATGAGCTTCGAGACCTGAAGAAGCAGCCTGGGATCGAGCCCTGTTCGCGCGGACAACGCATGGACCTCGATACCCCGAGCACGGACGGCCTCGACATAGACGTTGGTTCTTCCGATAACCGAAAAGACGCCGACCAGCGTGTGATAGTGGCGTCGGTCGACGGCACAGGCTGTTTCGATGATCGTCTTTCCAGGCCCGCATATGCGCGACGTGTCTCGCAGGTGCAGGACGTTCACGCGACCGTCGATCGGCGCTACGCCGTGCACGGCTTCCACAGGATCCTCCTGACAGTGCAGTGCCCGGCCAAGTTCGTCCGGCACGGCCGGGCGGCGATCGGCTGCCTGTCAATCCTGTTTCCCGAATCGATTGCTGTGTGTGCCATGGTCACGGCTTCTGTCCGCTTTTGGCGCCTCACCCCGGCTATCCTTCCAGGCGGCCGCCAACGGGTTACACCCTCAAGACTTCGACGCAACGTTCGTGTGGCGCCGGCGCTTCTGCATGAACACCACCTTTCGCGTCGCAGCCAGTGGGTCGAGCGACGTCGATCGCGTGCAGTGGGTTCTCGCGGACACCACGCCAAGGACACGCGAGATCAACTGCTGCCCAGATAGAACCGTGCGCGTCCTGCTGTCGCCTGGGTAGCGCGCGTTGACATGTGTCGCCTTTCGCTGGGGTGTCACCGCAGCGATGCGCGCGGCCACTTTCGCAGGTTCGGGCAAAGCAGTTGACTGATTAGGTCCCAGCGTGCCATGACCGCTTGTTCCAAGCATCGCCATCAATCGATTCTCGCACCGCGATCGGCGTGCTGAAGCCCTGGGACGCCAGTTAGTGTAGCGAGTGGGCCGCTCCTAAACAAGGTCTCGCCTGGCGTTTCGGCTGGGCAGGACGCCCCCTTAGAGTGCTGCCTCTTCGAGCGCAGGTGTGCCAGCGGTCGAGCGCGATCGTCCTCGGCAGCTCCTTGGCGCAGGGTTGTTCCACGGAGGCAGTGACATCACCCGCGGGACCGTGACGAATGTAGTGCGTGCACGGTTGAGCGGTCTCCCGCCCGCTGGCAGACCAGGCCCCTCGACCGGGAGGGTATGGCATCGTCTGCCTCAAAGCTTCCACCGGCGCGGGCGGGCGGGCCAAGTACGCGGTACACGTCCTGGTCGCTCTTCGGTGTCACAGACGGCCAGAAACGCTGATCGCGTGCAGCTCGCGGCGGCAAAGCCAGCCCCGCCCCTGGGCCACCTTGTCGGCGATCTCCAGGCGCGGGACCTCGCGGCGCCGCTTGTCGTCGTGACCCGACGGCCACACCGCGGCTGAAGAAGGGGCTGGCGGCCTGGCCGGCAGTGCGGCTACGCGCTGCACCACGCCCAAGTAGCGCAACGCGGACAGGTGCCTGATGCAGGCATGTCCGGGAGCTGTAGCGCGACTATCGTCGCTTCAGCCATACCGACTACAGGCTCGCCGCGCGCCGCCTACGGAGGCGTGTCTGGAGGAATTGAACGACGTTAATCCCGTCGGTCGCTCGCTCGAGGAGGGCCGGAATCAACCCGCGTCGCCCCTGGCCACGTCGGCTCAGCAAAATCGACGGCCGCACCGCGCTCGCGCCGTTCTTCGCCAAGGGAAGTGGTCGCAGGCCGCCTGAAGCGGCAGAGTCCTCGCCATGCCACAGCAGAAAGTCAAGTCCTCTAGAACTCTTGCTCCAGCCTCGGGACGGATCCAAGGCCGCAGCCTCACCACGTGCTCTCAGCGGGTTACTGCAGCTGCAGCTGCAGAGAATAGTTGATTCGGGTGGGAGCAGCAGCGCCCGTCTGCTCCAGACGGAGTGCCACGACATCGCCAGCGGCGACAGCGACGGTGTTTACCGCGTCAACGCATGAGTTACTGGCGCCAGTAATAGAGCAGGTGATGGCCGTATCCAGACCATTCACGTTTACGGTAACTATGACCGTCGAACCCACGAAGCTGCTCAACTCTGTCCGAACGCGCAGGGAGGACAACGTTCCCGCTGGCAGGGGAATCCAAACTCGGTGGACCGCCGCGCTGACGTTGGGAGCACCAGGGCCGCCGTAGAGAATCGGATCACCGGCAGCGATGGTGTTTCCGGTGCCACCCGTCAGCAAGGTTATCGCTGCACCGGCGGGGCCGGCAGGGCCGGCAGGGCCGGCCGGACCGGCGGGGCCAGAGGCACCGGGCGATCCTTGCACACCCTGGGGACCGATAGGGCCCGCCGGGCCGGCCGCACCAGCAGGGCCTTGAGGTCCAGTCGCGCCGGCGGGGCCGGTGGCTCCGGCAGGGCCGGTGGCTCCGGCAGGACCAGTGACTCCGGCAGGGCCGGCGGGGCCGGCGGGGCCGGCAGGGCCGGCAGGGCCGGCAGGGCCAGCGGCGTCAATGCTCCTGCGTACGAGTGAGCCCGTAAATCGCAGCCCGGCACCGCCAACCAGCTGCATCGAGGTTGCAACACCTCCGATGGTGCCGCCCGTTGACCCGAAGATGAGGCCGTTGGCAATGCTCACGTCCGTGCCTTGAACGGTGTACGGCACTGTCGCCTGATATGGCACCGCGCCGCCCGGATTCGCGATCACGACGTTGATGGCCACTGTGCCCGCAGCTCCGACTTGGCACCCGGCGGCCGGCGTGAACACGAACACCCCGGCAGTCTGACTTGGACCAGGAGGACTCAGTAACGTCGCTGCCAGAACGTACTCTCCTGCTACCGCACAGCTGGTAGTCTGGGCGCTAGCCGGACGCGTCGCCGAGAGAAGGGTGACGCCCCCAACGAGGATGACTCCGATCTGTTTCCAGGGCAAGGCTACTTGACGCATGGCGCAAGGTTATCATGGTAGGCAGCCTCCGTAAACCTGCGCTCATGCTCGGCCCACGCCGGACCCTCCTGCGCGACTGGACGCACAGACAAGCCGTATGCCACCGCGCAGGTGCAACGTCTGCGCTTGCGGCCCTGGCTGCGGTATTGCGCTCTGGCCCCAAAGCGGTAGGGTCGGCCCATCACCCACCCCGGCTGCAGAGCGGCGCGTGATGAACTAAGCGATTTGCATTCAACGGATTGCCTGGTCGCGGAGTGGGGCGTCCCGCAGACGTGGTGCGCAGCCGCGTCCCGTGCCGATATCCGCGACGCCCGTCACCCTGCTTGTGCCGCTCGGCGACCACGGACGGTTGCACCGCAGCAGGAGCTTGCGACACGCGGCCATGCGCGGACCACAAGCTACTTCAGATAGCTGCTTCCCAGTAGATCCGAGGGGCCAGGTGGCACGATGATTCGCAGGTTCGTCGGCGCAGTGGGCAGGGTGCTCCCCACGCCGATAGGCGTCGTGCTGAACTTGACGTCATCGTAGAAGATACTCTGATCGCGATTGGAACCGTTGGCCATGTAGTCGGAAATCATGGCGAAGTTGGTGCCGTACGCCATGTTGGAGCCGAACGTTCCGTCGAAAGGCACGCGATAGAGAACTGAGGCGTACTCGGCGATCAGGGCTCCGTCGACCCACATCTGAAATACGCCGTTCCTCACGCCCGGATCGTTGAGGCGTCGCCGGACCTCGACTGTGTACCACCGGCCCGTCTGCGTAACGAACGGATTTGCGGCACTGTAGCCGCCGCGATTCTGGACCAAACCCGCGAACTGGCCGCTCGTCGCCTGCTTGGCGTTCGCTTCGCCCACTGTGATGCCCCAGGTCGGCCCCGGTGGAAAAATCGTCAGGTAGTTCGACACCCAAGGGTTGCAGCACGTCGCGTCGTGTCTGCGTTCGTCTTGGGTGCCAATGATGAATTGCTTCGGCCGTGAGTTCGTGACGTCGAAGTTTGGGGAGTAGTAGACCCTGAACTGGACGTAGAGGTCGAAGAAGTGCTGCCCCTGACCCACCGGGTGGACGGGGCCGCTGACGGCATCGCCGAAGTGCTGCGTCGCGTAGTGAATCGAGCCGGCGCCCAGTCCGGCGGTCAGCACGTGCTCCAAGGCGAAACCGCCCGAAGCCCTGACAGCGCTCTGGACCCGGAACTGAGGGCTCGTCGTGCTACCATAATTCCGGCTGTTGAAGGTCGCCCCGGTCGCCCCGGACTCCCATCCCTCAGAGAAGAATACTCCACTGACCGGCGCCTGCGCGATGGCGTTGCTCATCCAGAGCACGATTCCCGCTGCCATGATTGCCAGCCGGGCGAGGAGATCAAGAGTTTTCATGGTCTTTTCTCTGACGTCATCAGTGGTCAAGAACTAGTGTCGCGTCCGCCTGCCGTCCATCGCCGAGCCCAAGTGGGGGTGGCGAGCCTGGTCCCTTCAGGAACGGCATGACGGATCGAGCCTTGCGGCATACCGCTCGCATCCCGATACGCACGTGCCCCGGCTTGCTGGCTCCATCAGGCACGGGGGAAGACGCGGCCTAGTACGGAGGAATGATGCGGAGATTGTTCGGCGTGCTCGGCAGTGTAGCGGCACGCGACCAGTTCGCGTCGAAGGTCGTCGAGGCCTGAAAGCCCGCCTGCCGGAACGAGTGAACACCGTTGGACGCAAGGCCGTTGTTGTTGTAGGCACCGAAGAACACGTACCGCCAGTTCACCGGGTTCAACTGAATACCCGTGATCTGTGCCGTTGGCCGCGCGTAGTCGTTGCTGTTGATCCACAACTTGAAGGCACCATCCCTGCTGGAGGTGGTGGTCGCCGAATCAGCTTCAACCTGGACATCCAGCCACTGCCCAACCGGGAGTATCACGCCCGGTGTTGGAGACGCACCACCGTCGATGGCAACAGTCAGGCTGGCTGTCTGCCCCCCGGTGCCGCGGTAGGAAACGATAACCCGGCAGTTATTCCGACCGCAGCCGTCGCCCACCATCAGAATCTTGTTGGTCAGAGTGGTCGGCGAGCCGTCCTGCCATTGGAGGCCGCGAAAATTTGTCTGGGGCGAGAATCGCATGCGCCATCGATAGAAGCGACGCGCGCCCTGCGGCGGGTCGCTGGGCTCGATGTTGCCATTCCAGCCCCAGTAGAACTCACCACCAAAGCCCGACGCGGCAGAGCCGGTGTGGCGCTGGTTCAGCTCATACACGTCTTCGCCCTGTGGACCTGCTTCGGCCACCCGGACGCGGTCGTGAGTCGCAGTTGTTGGCACGGCTCCGTTGGGCCACCCGGCAGCCGGTGCGGCGGCGGCTGAATAGTCCGTATTGAAGAAGACCTGTGCAGAAACTGGCCCCGTCCAGCTCAACGATGCCGCGAAAACGACAACGGCGACTGACTTCACTCGAATCATTGGCGTGCTCCAGAAGCACATGAAGCAAAAAGTGAGCCGATCGCGCACGCCTGAATCCGCGAGGTTTCAAGGCATCTTTGTCGCAGGCGCCACCTTGGAACTGTCAAAACTGCAGGCGCAGTATGTAAAGACGTCCTTGAGGCTTCGATGATCGTGCCCGGCCGCTAAGGCGCCGACGACCCGCTCTCCTACTTTGGATCAAGAATCCGATCGTACGCTTCCTGGATATCGGACACGTATCGATCCAGCGGAAAGTCCTGCACGACCCGTCTGTATCCCGCCTCCCCCATGGCGCAAGCTTTCTCAGGCGCCGCGATGAGCTCCAGCACGCGGGCTGCGAGCACCCGAGGATCGCCCGGGGGAAAGGTATACCCGGTGACGCCTTCGACGACCATCTCGATGACGCCTCCCGCGGCCGAGCCAACGACCGGCTTCCGGAGGGCCATCGCCTCGAGCACAACCATGCCGAAAGGTTCGGGCTCGACGGAGGCGTGGATCACGACAGACATCATGTTGACGAAGTCGGGCACACGGTTCTGATACCCGGTGAAGCGAACGTTTGCCTCGAGGCCGAAGTCGCGCACCAGCGCGTTGAGCTTGTCCACGTAGGGCTGGTCCCCGGGCGTGGAGGCACCTACGAAGAAGCACACGACGTTCGGCCGATGCTTCACGATGTCGCTCATCGCCCGGACGACTACCTCCTGCCCCTTCCAGGCACGAATGTTCCCGACGATACCGATCACTGGCTGTTCGGGGCCGACGTTCCATTCCTGGCGCATAGCGCTCGCCTCACGTGTGACGACGAGCCGGCTCGGATCCAACCCGTCGTACATCACGCGGATGTTGTCGGGCGGGACTCCGCGGGCCACCATCTCGTCCCGCATCCACCGAGCCATCGGGACGATGAGTGCGAGACGACGTGCCAGGAAGCGGTCGACCGCCGTGTACGGCTCATTCATCCCACGTTCGTGCGAGACGCACGGTATGCCGCTCATCATGGCGGCGAGCATCCAGTCGTGATGCCGAGTCACGGCGTTGTTGAGGTGGACGAGCGCGATTCGTTGTTCTCGAAGCCAGCGTGCCTCCTCGCGCACCAGTGCCATGAGCTTCCAGAAGTTCACCGAACGGCGTACGAGCAACAAAGGCAGCTTGAGCAACCGCCCCAGTGCGCCGGTCATCGCGGTGCTGACCTTCCACGGAGCATGCGGCGGACGCACGACCACTTCCGACACGGCGCTGAATTTGGGAATCAGCGCATGTTCCTGATAGAACATCGTTACGGGAGCATAGCGACGGGTGTCGAGCCGCTCCACGAGATTCAGCAGACAATAGTGTGAGCCGCCAATCGTGCCGTCCGTGTTGTTTTCGCAGTACAGAATTCGCCTGGGCGATGACGTGCTGTTCATGGCAGTGTGGCTCGGAATGATACAACAGGGGCGCGGCTGGTTGAGGCGACACCGGGCACGCAGATCCCCTCGAAAGTGCGGGGCCGACAGCGCTCTGAGTAGGCCCTAATGGCTATTTGGTTGCCGCCTGTGAGCGTGACGCGGTGCTCGTCCAGCAGAACTGTGCCGACTGCTGCGGACTCGACATGGTCGTGAAGGATCTCCGCGCACGCGCGTGGACCGGTGAACCTCACAACGTAGTTGGCCACCCGGCTTCTCAGAAGGTCCGCGTCGACAGGACGGCTCGGAGAGCCAGGCCACGGCGGTCGCGTTGAGCTTCACGAGCGTTCTGCATCAGACACGTTCAGGAGCTACCTGCCGTTCGGCTTCGTTGAACTGCTCGGCCCACTGCACGACATTGCGTACGACGTATTCCTGATGTGACAGCCCGGTCAGGATATGTGTCGCGTCTGGCAAGTGCTCTTCGCGGAGCAGCGAGCCGAACCTCACGTCGCGAAACGTCGCCCGATGCTGACCACTGTGATTGTACTCCTCGAGTCCACCGGTCCAGAGGTAGTACATCTGAATACCCCTGGCCACGAATCCCTGGATATCGTTCGCCACGCGCTCGCGAGGCGGGAAGACTCGCACATACTTCGGCACGTCGTACTCCACCCCCTCCGCCTTCTCCACGCTGGTCCGCCTGTCGACATAAGTCCCGCGAAAATGTCGCCAACGGAGACGAAGGGAGTTGCGCCAGGCCCCGAGGTCCAGCAGCTTGGGTCCGTATCGCCGCAGCTTGTACCCCAACGTCTTGTAGGCCCACGCATCGAGGAGGACGAGACCCGTGACCCGCGTATCCGCCGCCGCCGTGTCGTGCGCCATATCGGCGCCCGAACAGAGCCCCATGAGGATGAACCGCTTCGACCCCTTCGTCTTCGCGAGGTAATCCATCGCCTCGCGCGTCTCAACCACGGCGCTTTCCTCGAAGGAGAGTGAATCGCGCCGCTGGTCGCTGTCTCCGATGCCGGAGAAGTCGAAACGTAGACAGTGGAAACCGGAGGCCGAGAGCGCCCGCGCGAGTCGCACGTGCAAGCGACAGGTACCGACCCGGTGGAGGATCCCGGAGTTGAGGAAGAGCACGGCGGGGCGATCTGAGCTCACCGGGCTCGCAGCTTCGGTCAGCACACCGACGAGCGAAGCCGTGGTTCCAAATCGAACCCCCTTCTCCTTTCCGTAAGGCGCCGCTGTCATTGGACCTCCTGCGTCAGATGCAGCACGATCGCCTGCATGAGAAACACCGGGATGAGTGCACCGCCGTTGTCATCTACCTCGTTCCAGCTCCCCTCGCTGGGCACCACTTGGTAGCGTGACTTCGCGCCGGCAGTCTGCATCGCGCCCAGCTGCTGGTACTCTGGTCGGTCGTGCGATGCGATCACCAGTCGCCCGCTGCCCGGCGGTGCAGCACACGTCATGAGGTCGAGCTGCTCGAGGTCGGCACGCAAACGTTGCGTGACCGGAAAACCCATCACGCCCGCCGTCTCCTCGTTGGCGACCGCACTGTGCGAGCCACCGACGCTGTCGTGTCGTTTCTCGAAGATTTCTGCAAGGTAGTCGGAGCCGCGCACGGCAGGATCCCACAGCACCGCCTCGGCGACATCCGAACGCTTCGCCGCTGCCAGTGCTGCGACGGCCGCACCGAGCCGCAGTCCCACGAACGCGATGCGCGTGATGCCCGCCGTGTCCCTGAGCTCGTCCGCGGCGACGCCTGCATCGTCGACCCATTGCGAGAGGCTCACGGCATCCGTCTCTCCAGAGGAGTCCCCGGTGCCGAAATAATCGAAGCGCAGCACATGGAATCCCGCCTTGGAAAGCAGTAGAGCCATCTGACGGAAGGCGCGGTGCGCCCGCATGTACTCTTGACCGAACGGGTAGCAGAGCACGATGCCGACCGCCCGCGCGTGAGCAGCCTTGGGCGGGTGATAGACCCCGAACAGCGACTTCGGGGCACGACCGAAAAACATCGGATTCACTGTCTTCTCACCTGCGCCGCAGGGCGTTGAATAGCTTCTGGCCGAGTCCCTGACTCGAGGGGGCCGGGGACGGGGACGGGGACGTCGTGCTGGACGGCGCCACGGCGCCATCAGGACCGCCACGCCGCTTGTCGCATTCGGCGGCGATCTGCTCGAGTGTTTGCAGCACCATCACCGCCTGATTGAGCCGCACGCCGATCTTCTTGTCGAGGCGTGTGACGATCCGCACGGCCAGCAGAGAATGTCCGCCAATGTCGAAGAAATTGTCGTAGACGCTGACTCGCGGCACGCCGAGAACCTCCTTCCAGATCTCGGCGACGATCGACTCAGTTTCGGTCCGTGGCGCGACGAAGTCGTCGGCGGCACCAAACGGATCGGGGAGCGCGCTACGATCCACTGTTCCATCGGATCTGGTCGGCAACTCGTCGAGATCGACGAAGTTGCTCGGCACAAGGTGCTCTGACAACTTCGCCTTGAGGAAGCGACGCATGTCGCTGACTGTGGCGCTTTCCCCGGGCGCGAACACGACATAGGCGACCAACTTGAGTTCTCCCGGCCGATTGAGCCGTTGCATCACCACACAGCGACCGACGGCCTCGTGGGTCGCGAGGGCCGCTTCGATGTCAGCTAGCGGCACCGTCGGCAGGGCGGTGAGCGCCTGGCGCACGGCCGGCCGAGGCGCCTGAGCGTTTCGCAGCTCAACGAGCAGTGCGCGCACGTCCTTCGGCGTTGCGAACACCTGCGAGATGGCGGGGCCGCCGATGATTCGATCGAGTGCGCGCATTCCCTCCTCGGAGGTGATCGCCTCGTCCAACCCCTGCACGAGCGGCGGGGCGTGGCTTGGAGTTGGCGCGGGCTCGAAGTTGGCGTGTGTGCGACGCATCGCCGTGCGCGAACCTGCACCCTGCAGCTGCGCTGTGTCGGCCACCCGGGTCATCAGAAACTCGGTGATGTCCACGAGGACCTTCCCGGTCTCATCGGAAATCGTCACGTCGAAAACGACGATCTCCTTCGGGTCGAAGTCGCTGGGAACCAGGCGCACATGGCTGCGAATGCGCGCCGACAGGGGCGCGTACATGCGGAGCCTGGTGTACGACAGCGGCACGTAGAAGTCGCTTGCAGCGTTGAAGCCTGGCGCGAGCGCCTCGGCACACGCCGTGGCCATGTCCATGAGTGCGGGATGAAGGTGAAAGGCCTCGAGGTCGTCGACGAACTCCTCGGCGAGCTCGAGACGCGCCAATGCCTCCTTCTCTCCGTATCGTATGGACTTGAGGTTCTTCCAGCGCCTGCCGAAGTCGAGATGTGCGTTCTCTTCCTCGCCTGTGAAGAACGCCTCGCGGACGTTGCAGCGAGCACTGAGTGCGGCCAGGTCAAGGGGTGCGGGTGCCTGTTCGTCGCAGTAGCCTACCGTCGCCGTGACATGCTCCTGCCATGCTGTGGAGCCGTCATCCGTCGTGGTGCGCCCGGCGATGACGAGGGTCTGCCGACCTTCCCCGCGCGTGAGATGCACACGCATTTCTCTGGGCGCGTGATCCTCAACGACAAAGGGCGACATGAACGCTATGTCGCTCATCTCGAGCGTGCGGCCCTCAGGTCGAGCCTGAACTGCGGCACGGGCGATCTCGAGATACGCGGTGCCTGGCAGCAGCGAGCGTCCACCCCGAAGCCTGTGCTCCGCGAGCACCCACTGCGCATCTACCGATAGCTCGGCCGAGAAGACCTCAGCATCGCGGCTCGCCGAAACGCGACGACCGAGCACGGGATGGACTTCTTCGCCCACACCATCTCCGGCGTTCGCTCCGGTGGCGAGCTGCGTGGCCATGCCTACATCCCGCCACGCGCTCCACCCCACCGCAACGGTGAATTGCCCCGTGCGCGCGCTGCGTTCCTGAGCGAATGCGTCAAGAAAAGCGTTGGCGGCCGCGTAGTCGGCCTGACCGGCAAGGCCCGCGAGCGCGGACACGGAGGAGAAGAGCACGAAGAGGTCCAGCGGTGCCTCGCCGATGGCGGCGTCGAGCGCCAATGTACCGCGCACCTTCGGTCCGAGCACCCGCTCCGCATCGTCTCGGGTCTTGAGAGGCATCAAGCTGTCGCCCAATGTGCCGGCGGCGTGGAAGACTCCGCTCAGCACGCCGAACCGTGCTTTCGCTCTGGCGACGACGGCGGTCATCTGCTCGTGATTCGTCACGTCCGCCTGCACCACTTCGACCTCGGCACCGAGCGCTTCGAGCGCTTCTTTTCGGGCCTTGGCTCGAGCCGGCGTCGCGCCACGTCCTACCAGAACGAGGCGGGCCTTGCACGTCGACGCAAGATGTGCCGCCAGCGTGTAGCCAATCCCGCCCATGCCACCGGTGATCAGATAGGCACCGCCGTGTCGGAGCCGATCGTGCACAGGGTCGAGGCGGACTGGCACGAGCTCATGCACGTAGCGATCGGGGCCGCGGAACGCGACGTTCTCGTCTACCGGCTCGCTCGTGACCTCGGCGGCCACGAGGGCCGCGAGCGCATTCAGCTTCGACTCCGTGGCGGGCAGCACGAGGTCGATGGCACGCGAGCGCACGTTCGGAAACTCGCGCGGCATTACGCGTGCCGGACCGAGCGCGAGCGCCTTCGCTGGCTCAAGCACCAGCTCTCCGCCGATACGCTGCAGGTTCGTCGTCAGCACGTTGACGGTGATCGCGGCGTCTGGCTCCTCGTTGTTCAGCGCCTGCGCGAAACCGAGCAGCGAGTGAAAACCAAGGTTCGTCACGACATCGAGTGCCGCCGGCTGCGCCGCGTCTGTGATGCCCCACGCGTGCACGATGCGATCAGGTAGTCCTCCGTCCGCCACCAAAGCGGCGAGAAGCTGTGTGTGGTCGGCGCCGGCTTCAGGGCGCACGGTGAACCGGTCACCGTCGCGCGTCCACGTCGTGCCAACGCTGACACGGAACACGCGACACCCCGTGGCTTCGAGTCGCCGGGCGACATTCTCGGCGAAGCCAAGCGCGTCCACGAACACGAGCACGCGCTCCTCGAGCCTGGCAAGAGGCGCGGGAGGCAGAGTCTGGCGCCACGAGGGACGAGCGAACCAATCCTCGACGCGGGAACGCCGCGCATCGTCCGGCACGGCGCTGGTAGTGGCGACCGGCGCGTCTATCCAGTGCCGTTGCCGCTCCCAAGGATACGTGGGCAGACCGACCCGCAGGCGTTTCTCGTCGGCCCAGAACGCCCTCCAGTCCGGACGCACGCCACGGGCCCAAAGCCGTCCGAGCGCTGTCAACGCAACGCCCTGATCGCCGTCCTCATCGCCGGCAGAGCGCATCGACGTCATCACCAGTTGTGATGCCTGGCGATCAGGATGCTGACGCGCAAGTGTGGCAAGCACACGCCCTGGCCCCACTTCAAGCAGAACGAGTTGAGGGTCGCGCACGAGTTCCCGCACGCCGTCGGCAAACCGGACGGTGTTGCGCAGATGGCGCACCCAGTAGTTCGCGTCCGTGGCCTGTTCGGCGGTGATCCAGGTGCCGGACTCGTTCGAGACGAAGCGTCGCACGGGCGCGTGCATCTCGATGGTCCGGAAGAAGGCGCCGAACTCCCCGAGGATCGGCTCGAGCATGGCCGAATGTGCGGCGACCGCGATGTGCAGGCGCTTGGCGTCGATCTCTCGCGCGGCGAGTGTTTGCTGCAACGCCTCGATGGCCGCAATCGGGCCGGAGGCCAGGCTGAGCTGAGGAGCGTTGACCGCCGCGAGCGAGAGGTCGCCGCCGAGTAGCGGCGCGAGTTCGTCTTCGGAGAGAGGCACGCTCAGCATCGCGCCCGGCGGTACCTTCTCGAACAGACGCCCTCTCAGAGCCACGAGCCGGACTGCGTCGCGAAGCGAGAAGACGCCGGCCAAGTGCGCGGCTGTGTACTCGCCCATCGAATGACCGATCATGGCCGCTGGAACGATGCCCCACGACTCAAGGAGCTTGGCCATCGCGTATTGCGTGCTGAAGAGCGCCGGCAAGGCGAGCGAGGGTTGCTCGAGCGTAGTCGACCCCTCCGCTTCCTGGCCCGCCGCGGGAAGCAGGAGTGCTCGTACCCGGCTCGCCGTCGCCGGCTCGAGGTGTGCCAGGCATTCGTCCAACGCCTCCCGGTAGGCGGGCTCGCTGGCGTGCAGATCCGCCCCCATCGCGGCAAACTGTGCTCCGCCGCCGGCGAACATGAACGCCACGGACGCGTTCTCGGCGACGGTGTCAGAGAAGACGCGCTCCTTGGCGTGCGTATCGAGCAGCTGCCGCGCCTCCTCGGCGCTTCGGGCGGCTACGATGCGGCGTTCCTTGAGCCCCTGCCGGCCGACCGAGAGCGTAAACGCGGCATCGGCGAGGGGGACTTCCGGGTGCGCGTTCAGATGATCCGCGAGATTCGCCGACGCGGTGTCAAGGGCGCTCTTGGTGCGCGCGGAGACGGTCAGCAGCTGCCAGGGCCGCGATGTCCCGGATGCCGGGCGCTCGATCGCCTCCTCCAGGATCACGTGGGCGTTCGTGCCACCCACACCGAGCGAGCTGACGCCGGCGCGGCGCGGACCGAGGCTCTTCCACTCTTTGACTGACGCGTTGACGTAAAACGGGCTGGCGGCAAAGTCGATCGCAGGATTCGGCGATCTGAAGTGCAGACTCGGCGGCAGCTTGCGGTGCTGCATCGCCAGGACCGTCTTGATGAGGCTGGCGACGCCAGCGGCCGTGTCCAGATGCCCGATGTTGCTCTTGAGCGATCCGATGCCGCAGAACGCATTCTTGTCGGTGCCCGTCCGAAACGCCTGCGTGAGGGCCGCGACCTCAATCGGGTCGCCGACCGGAGTTCCGGTGCCATGCGTCTCGACATAGCTGATCGAATCCGGGCTCGCGCCCGCGACAGCGAGCGCCTCGACGATTGAGGCCGCCTGGCCGTCGACACTGGGCGCGAGATAGCTGACCTTGCGCGACCCGTCGTTGTTGATCGCCGAACCTCGGATGATCGCATGAATACGATCGCCGTCCCGTATCGCGTCGCTCAGTCGACGCAAGACCACGACGCCGGCGCCTGAACCGAAGACCGTGCCCTTAGAGTCTGCGTCGAACGGCCGACAGTGGCCATCGGGCGACAGGATCTCGTTCTCCTTGTAGGTGTACCCGAGGCGATGCGGGAGTTCAATCGTCACGCCGCCTGCGAGCGCCATGTCGCACTCGCCGGAAAGCAGACTCTGCGACGCATAGTGGATCGCGACGAGCGATGTCGAGCATGCCGTCTGCACGCTCACGCTCGGGCCACGCAGGTTCATCTGATACGAGACCCGCGTCGCGAGAAAATCCTTGTCGTTTCCTGTGTGGCGGACGAGGAAGAAACCCGTGCCATCCATCAGCTTGCGATTCGGCAGCAGGTTCTGCGCCAGGTAGGCTTGCATCCCGCAGCCGGCGAAAACACCGATCGCGCCACCGAAGGCCTGGGGAGCGTGTCCTGCATCCTCGAACGCCTCCCAAGCGCACTCGAGGAAGAGACGATGCTGCGGGTCCATGATCGACGCGTCGAGTGGCGTGAAGCCCCAGAAGGGCGCATCCCACCACTCCATGTCGTCGAGGATGGCAGCAGCGCGTACATAGCGCGGATCGGCGAGCTGTGCTTCTGTCGCACCAGCCGCGCGCAGCTGCGCTTCATCGAGGACGCGGATCGATTCAACTCCGCCCTCGAGGTTCCGCCAGAACTCGGTCAGTGTACGCGCATCCGGGAAGCGTCCGGCCATCCCGACGATCGCGATCTCGCTGCCGCTGAGGTCTCTCGGTTCGCTCATTCCAGAATCTCAGACGATCAAGTCGTGGGGCGCCGCAGCCGTCGCGCTGCCATGTCGCGTCGCTGCGCCGCCCGGTTAAGGCCACTCTGTACCGTCGCGTGGTCGACCTCGCCGCCCAGATAGCCGGCCAGACCGCGAATGGTCGGGAATCGGAAAAGGTCGGTGATTGACAGATCGCGCTCAAGCGACTTCCTGAGTCGCGAATGCACCTGCACCGCGAGCAGCGAGTGCCCGCCCAGATCGAAGAAGTTGTCCTCCACGCCAACCGCGGGCACCTTGAGCACCTCGCGCCAGATGCCCGCAATGATGCCTTCCAACTGGCCTGCCGGCGCGACCGGCGCTGCCGCCGGAACGACGACCGGGTCGACGCTCTCGGGCGCAGGCAGGGCATTGCGGTCGATCTTCGCGTTCGGCGTCCGCGGCAGGTCGCGGAGAACGATGAAGTTGGACGGCACCATGAACTCCGGGAGAAGGCTACGGAGATGGGCACGGAGCCCGCTCACCCCCTCGGGCGGCGCCTCACGCCAGACCACGTAGGCCACGAGCCGCTTGTCTCCCCCGCCCTCATCTCGGGCAACGACGACCGCTTCGCGCACGCTGGGCATCGCTGTGAGCGCCGCCTCGATTTCGCCGAGCTCGATCCGGTAGCCGCGGATCTTCACCTGGAAGTCCACACGGCCCAGAAACTCGAGGATACCGTTGTCGCGCCAGCGCACCAGATCGCCGGTGCGATACATGCGCGCCGTCGGATCGCGACGAAACGGATTCGGAACGAACCGCTCGGCGGTCAGTTCGGGACGGCGCCAGTACCCGCGCACCACGCTTCGGCCGCCGATGTACAACTCGCCCGGTACGCCGGGGGGTACAGGTTGCTGGAAGCTGTCGAGCACGTAAAGCTCGTTGTTCGCGAGCGGAGTTCCAAGTGGAACGGGACCCGCGGTGCCGTCGAGCGTATGCATCGAGGACCAAATCGTCGTCTCGGTCGGACCGTACATGTTGTGAACGTCGCCTGGCACGAGCCGCTGGAGCTCCGTTGCCAGTGCCGGCGGAAACGCTTCGCCGCCGACACAGACCGTGCGCAAACTCCGAAGCGCATCGCGGCTTCGGTCGTTGGAGACGATCATCCCCGCCATCGACGGCGTGCACTGGAGGTGCGTGACATGATGACGCCCGATCTGCGCGGCGATCGAGTAGTCCGCGAAGGCGGTACGCGCTCGACTCGTCAAGGTACGTAGTCTGTTCAGGAAGGGCAGGTGGCGCAGCACCAGTTCCGATTCCACGCCGAAGTCGACCAGACACGCGATCTCGTCAACGCCGATCCCCTTCAGGCGGTCGACGAACGCCGCGCAGGTCTCGACCGTGCCGAAGAGACCGCTGCTCTCGTAGTAGCGCTCGAACGAGTAGTCGAGCAGCGCGTCCATTTCCTCGGTCGACAGACTCTGGAAGTCGAGCTCCGGCGTCTTGCCATCCTTTCCCTTCTTGAAGGTCGGAAAGGCGGCGGCGTAACCCTTGATGAGCGAGATGCTGGTCGCCAGATACGCCTTCATCGGCGCCTTCACGACCGCCTTCACCTCCGCATCGTCATCGCCGACGAAGGTGTGCAGCATCAGCGAGATCTGCCCGTCGCCCTTGTGACCGGCGGCCTTCCGCGCCTTGCGGTAGAGGGTGATCTTGTCGGCGAGCTCGTCGACGGATTGTCCAAGCAGGTGCGTAAGCACGTTGACGCCAAGTGTGCCCGCGATTTCGTACGACTCGGGGTTGCCCGCCGTCGTGAACCACAGCGGCAATTCCGGCTGAACCGGCCGCGGCAACGTGCGCACCGCGACATCGCCCCGCGGACCCGGGAACGTAAGCGTCTCGCCGCGCCAGAGCCGCCGCACCGTGTCGATCATGTCGACGGTCTTTTTCTTGGAGTCGGCGTAGTTCTCCGGCATCAGGACGAAGTCGTTGGGCTGCCATCCCGCGGCAACTGATACGCCCACCCTGCCGTTAGAGAGGTTGTCAACGACGGACCACTCTTCCACCACGCGTACCGGGTGATGCAGCGGCAGCACACAGCTGCCCGCCCGCACACCGATACGGGTTGTGACGGCGGCGACGGCCGCGCCCGTGACCGACGGGTTCGGATACAGGCCGCCGAAGGCGTGGAAGTGGCGTTCGGGGGTCCAGACGGCGGTGAACCCGTGCTTGTCGCCGAATCGCGCCCCCTCCATCAGGATCCGATAGCGGTCGCGCGCGTTCTCATTCTCGTTCGCCGAGAAGTAGAACAGTGAGAAGCCGACCCCCTTGTGCTGGTTGGCGAGATCGAGAGCCCGGCTCGCGGCGCGATTCTCGTCGGCGTACAAGACGACCTTATAGCCGCGTGTGAGCGTCCACAGGAGCTCGAGCACCGAGATGTCAAAGGAGAGGCTGGTCACAGCGAGCCAGGTGCCGGGCTCGGTGCCGAGCCGCAGGTCCATCGCCGCAAAGAAGTTCACCACATTGCGGTGCTCCACCAATACGCCCTTGGGACGACCAGTGGAGCCCGAGGTGTAGATGCAGTACGCCAGGTTCGCGCCCGTGGCGCCACTGGCGAATGGTGCGGCATCGAGCGTGCCGATGAGCGGCCAGTCGCGATCGACACAGACGACCGTGGCACGCGAGTCTGGAAGTTCGCCGAGCACCGACTCTTGCGTCACCAGGATCTGCACCTGGGCATCGTCGAGCATGAGCGCGAGGCGGTCCGGCGGATACGCCGAGTCCATGGGCACGTACGCTGCGCCGGCCTTATGGATGCCCAGTAGCGCGACCATCATGTCAAGCGAGCGCTCGCAACAGAGACCCACCAGCGTGTCGGGGCCAGCGCCGAGAGTGCGCAGATGACGCGCGAGCTGGTTGGCACGCGCGTCGAGCTCGCTGTACGTCAGGTGGCTGTCCTCGAAGACGGCCGCGATCGCATCAGGCGTGCGCGCCACCTGCGCTTCGATCAGTCGCGACACCGTCTGCTCGGGGTCAACAGGGACCGGCTGCCCGTTCCATTCTCTGAGCACCTGACGCGACTGGTCGGCCGTCAGCAACGGGATGGCGGTCCACTCGGTCTCCGCATCGGCAGCAACGACCGCGGCGAACTGGCGCGCCATCGCGGCGATCTGCTGCTCGGCGAGAACGCTGGCGTCAAACACCCAGCAGCACCGGCCGTCGCGCGCAATCACGAGCGTCAGGTCGCCTTGCGGCGGGAGGCGATCGGCGAACGACTCGACGAGCTCGACGCCCACAGGAAGCGCGAATTCACGTCCGGCCAGTCCCTTGAGGGCCGGACGCCGTGCCACCTCGTCGCGCGCGAACCCGACGCGCTTCCGCACGAGCTCGAGTTCACGCGCCAGGCTGGTGTGCGCGACGGCAGTGCTCGCGGAGGTGTCGAGTGCGACGCGAAAAGGGACGCGGGGCGCGACTATCCGCGAGAAGGTCTCCGACGCCTCGTCAGGGCCGACTTCCCGGAATCCGAGATCGAAGGCAGTACGTCCGCTCAGACGCGCGAGAAAGAGCGCGAACGCCCTTACCGTCGCGTCGCGATCCGCGGCCAGGGGGAGATCATGAAGCTCATACCGTGGCGGATCGGCCGTGACGCGTTCCGCGTAGGGCAGGTCGAGCGGTACCAATGACGAGAGGCGCTCAACCCAGAAACCGGCGAAGCGTGCCGCGCGCGCGGTAAAGGCGTCGAGCTCCGCCGCCGCTGATGCGTCGAAGGCTGGGAGCACGGCCCCGACTGAACCGCCGAGAGCACGCAGCGCATCGGCGCCAGTCAGCGACCTTCCGTCGGGGGACATCAGCTTCGTAAGCGCGAGCGCTCCGTCCGTCGCTGCCACGCGAAGGATGTCGCCTTCGGCGCCAAGCACCGTGCCCGGCGTGGCGCTCGACTCCTCGACGGCGTGCAGCATCCCGGCCAGAACCACTCCGGAGCTTCCTGATATCTTTGGCAATGCCAGCGGGTTCGGATACTGGCCAAAGTCCAAGGCGCGCACCAACGCCGCGAGTTCTGCCGCCGGACGTTGCCAATCAAGAACGGCCAGCGCTTTAGGGCGATCGCCGAGCCCGTGATAGGTGTGCTTCTCGAGGGCGTGCTTCGCACTCGGGACATCGGATGCAGCCAATAGGCGCACGAGCTCTGGGAAGGACTCGACGCCAGCCTCGAAGCACCGCGTGTTCAGCGTGAGCGACGTTTCTCCGTCTGCGACAGGAAAGCGCCGCTGTAGGACGATATCGCCCTCGTCCACAGCATCGGTCATCCGGTGCCAAGTGATGCCATGCTCGCGTTCGCCGGCCATCAAGGCCCACGCCGGCGAGTAGAGGCCTCCGAAGCTGGGAAGCGGGCCGTCGTGGAAGTTCACGGCGCCCCGGCGAGGAAGCTTGAGAGCGCCTGCCGGAACGATCGTGAGGTTGGTGATGCTGAGCAGGTAGTCAAACGGCCGCTCAGCCAGCACCGTTGTGTAGTCGGACTTCTGGGGGACAAGGCGGATCCGATGTTCGGCGCACCACGAGGCAATGGCGGGGGTGTCGCTGATGACGCCAAGAATCGTGTGCCCCGAAGCCATCAATTCACTCGCACAAGCGAGGAGAAGAGCTTCGGAGCCGATGATGTAACAGCTGATTGGGCTTGAGGTCATTTCAGGAGACCCGAAGAGGCGAAGATGCAAGCCGTCTCTCCAGAGCACATGTCGGCACACGCCGCTCTGGATTGAGCGCGCAGCGATTATCGGGTTCTCGACCGGGCGACTTTACCGAGAAGTGACGACCCGAGGTGGCCGTTGACGAGCGGAGGGTCGAAGCACGCGCGTCGCGAGGCGAAGCGAGCCAGCCGCGGCTCCAGTAGTAGGCGATGGATGCGGATTCGCGGACTGCGCTGGTCAGCATGTCGAAATTGCCCCGGTGCGTCGCGTACACGGGCACCGAGGCCCGGCTGACTGCGTAGCCGAGGGCCTCGAACGTCCGGCTGGCACGGAACATGTGCAGTTGGTCGGTGACCAGGATCAAGTGCCGAACACCCAGGGGTCGGAGCATCTGATCCGCCTGGACGGCATTCTCGCGAGTGCTGCGGGACTTCGTCTCTGTCAGAAGTCGATCGCGCGGAACACCGAGCCTGGCAGCGAGATCCGCCATGACAACGGACACTGCGCAGTCCAGACCTTCAGGTGCGCCGCCAGTAAACATGAGGAGTGGGGCGTGCCGACCATCCCACAGGCTGACCGCGCTAAGCACGCGCCGCACGGCCGACAGATTCGGTTGACAGGGACCGACGACCCCAGCACCGGCCACCACGATCATGTCGGCGGTCTCGGGATGGTCGTTGCTGACCAGCAACGGCGACACCAGCCAGTCTGCTAGCGGGCTTTCTTCCAGGGCGAATCGCGAAACGAGGACTAGGACCAAGCCGACGATCAGGCCTTGCTGGAAGCGTCTTCGGCCAAGCTGCATAGCACTCCTATTCTACTGCCGGATGGTGCCGTCGCGTTGGCTCTGGGCCACAGAAGCGACCGCCTGCGAAGCACTGTGCGCGAGTCAGTCCCGTACTTCACGGAATTGCGCCAACCCGACAGAGCCGTCCGCCGTGGCAAGGATCGGCCGCCGCGATTGGCTGGTCCTCTCTACAGGCAGAGATTCCGTGCCCGACGTCGAGAACCAGCTGGCCCACCGGGGTTTTCCCCGACGTCACGCCAGCGCGAAGTTGTCGATACCCGCTGGTCATGTCGCCAGATCGTCGGCCTTCAGCATCACCTTCAGGGCTGCGCGGCTTCGAAACTCCTGCCAGGCCTGCTCGAACTGGGCGAGCGGAAAGGACGCCTGCAGAAAGGGCGCTGTGTCTATCAGAGGCAGAGTCGCGAGCGCCTGCTCGAAATCGGCGCCGCTGCTGCCGACCGAGCCGACGACGGTGCGGTCGAACGACACGATTGACTCGAAGCTGAAGACCTGCGCCGAATAGGGCAGGCCCAGCAGCAGCAGCGTCGCGCCGGTTGCTGAGCGCTCAAGGAGCTCGGTCAGCACCCGCTGGTCGCCGGTCGCTTCCACGATCCAGTCGTAACTGTCGATGCCCACCAGCGACTCGCTCGTCTCGGCGATACCGTTCAACAGCGAGAGCCGACGTCGATCCTGATCGATTGCAGTGACCGCGTGGCCCCAGAGCCTCAACACACGAGCCGCGAGCTGCCCGATGGGACCAGCACCGACAACGGCACAGCGACGACCGCTACTGGTCGCGCCGGTCGCGCCGAGACGCCGAAGGCCCTTGATGACGACCGCGAGCGGCTCGGTGAGTGCGGCTTGCGCCAGGCTGATTCCCTCCGGCACTCGATGCACGTGTCGAGCCCGAGCAACCAGATATGCCGCGTAGGCGCCGTCCTGCCCGACGACGCCAACCTCGCGACGTTCGCGGCAACGTATGGCCTCGTCGCGCGCACAGGCAGGACACTCGCCGCAACCCTGGATGCACTCGACGACGACCCGGTCGTTTTCTGAGAATTCGGTCACTCGAGGTCCAGCCGCGACGATGGTGCCTGACGACTCGTGACCTGGCACGATCGGGTAGTTCGCCATGCCAGACCGATAGTATCCAAGTGTACCCTCTAGAATCTCGAGGTCGGTGCCGCAGATACCGACGTGCGACACCCGCACGAGCACCTCGCCGGGCTTAAGGCTCGGAACCGCTCGCTCTTCCAACTTCGCGCGGTGCGGGCCATGGACGACGACTGCCGGGAATCCAGTCTGAAAAAACATCTCCGCGCGACGAGCAGGATTGGCGATGCCCCGGCTATCCACGATGCCGCTGACGGTGCCACGAAGCTTCTCGTAACGGAAGCGCAGTATCGACTCTGTCAGAGCCAGGAGCCGCCCGGCCCTCGCGGCCAACCACAGGTCGTGAAGCCCCCAAGAGACTTCCCGCCAGATCTCGCTGGGGATGTGGCGCAGGATACGGATTCCGACCCAGCGCGCCGCCATCCCTTCGCGGTGATACCTCCGTCGAACCTGTGACCAAGTTTCGGTGTGGACGTGGATGACGCAAGCCGCCGGCTCGTAGACGACCTTCCGTCCCTGCTTCGTCCAGTACTTCGCCCATTCGATGTCCTCGAGCCCCGGCAGCCCCTCGTCGAAGGCATGCTGTTCCCATAGGGCCTTCGTCACCGCCGAGTTGGCGTTGTTGGCGAACGGCTTATCAGGCTCGACTTCGTGCGCGACGTCTGGAAAGAGGCGCTCGAAGTCTCGACATTCCGCGAACTTGGAGATTGCGTGTCCGCGCTGGCCGCCGTAGACCATTGCAACCGCGTCATCGCGGAGCGGTGCGATCAGCTTCTCAAGCCAGTGTTCGTCGGCGGGAATCGCATGTGCCGAAACGATCGCCATGAACCGGCCGCGTGCCCCACGAATACCTACGTTCAGCGAGTGCCCGAAGGTGAAATCCTCAGGACGCAACCGCACGATCCGCGCCCCGCGCGCGGTTGCGATGTCGCGTGTGCGATCCACCGAGCCCGAGTCGACAAGGAGAACCTCGAAATCTCGGTAGACCTGTCGCTCGAGGGCTGTCAGCACTTCTGGCAACCAGCGTTCCTCGTTGAACGCCCGGATGATGACGCTGGTCTCGGGTGAGTGCTGCGTGCTCATGATGTGCTGGTGTCGAGCACCCGCACGACATGGCCGATCGTATTGGCGTGGACGCGCGCCGCGGCGGCGGGGCTACTGTTGGAGTTGTGAGGGGCCAGGTAGACGTTTGGGAGCGTTGTGAGTGGGCTCCCAGGCGACAAGGGTTCGTCGTCGAAGACATCGAGTGCCGCACCGGCCAGGCGGCCGGTTACGAGCGCCGAAATCAGCGCCTGTTCATCGACGAGTGCCCCGCGTGCGGTGTTCACCAGTATTGCGGTGGGCTTCATAAGGGCGAGCGCGGCTTTGTTGATGAGGTGGCGATTGTCGGGGCGCGAATTGGCATGGAGCGTGACACAGTCGCTCGACGCCAATAGTTCCTCGAGTGTCGTAACGCGCGCACCGTAACGGGCCGCTTCGTCCTCGATCGAGCAGCGGTCGTGCGCCAGCAGCGACATGCCGAAGGCAGCTGCACGACACGCCACGGCGCGGCCGATATTCCCGAAGCCGACGATACCGAGAGTCAACTCGTTCAGTGCGACCAGCGGCAGGCGGTGCCAACGCCCGGCCCGCACGTCGGCGGTCATCGCATCGGGTCGCCGGGCGAACAGCAACAGGTAGGCCAGCACCGAATCGGCGACTGGCGCGCTGAACGCGTCGGGAGTGTTTGCGACCACCACGCCTCGTCGGCGGGCGGCGTCGAGATCGATGGAGTCGATGCCGGTGCCCCACTTGGCGATGATCTTGAGACGGGGCGCCACGGCCAGTACACGGTCGGTCACCTGGTCGTCGCCGCAGATGAGCGCATCAGCGTCCGTCACCAACGGCAGCAGTGCCTCCTCGTCATGGCGTTCTACGGGTGGGTGCAGCACTAAACGCCAGCCGCGGGGCTCGAACGCTGCTCGATAGCTGTCGATGGACTGGCAGGCGCGCGGCGCGGTCACGAGGACGGTAGACGTGGCCGCCATCACGCGAACCCCATCAGGCGACTGACGCGCGCCAGGTCCTCGCGGGTGTCGACAGCCTGGGTTCTAGCGATCGTCGGAATCATCTGTACAGGCAGGTCGTGTTCGAGGAAACGAAGCATGTCGATTGACTCGAGTCGCTCGAGCGGGCCGGGCGACAGCGCCGCGAAGCGGGCCAGCGCAGCCCGCCGGAAGGCGATGACGCACACCTGCTTGTGCAGGGTCCCGGGCGCGAACCGCGACGGCACCATGGCTCTGGAGAGGAACAAGGCGCGGCCAGTCGCCGACGTAACCACCTTGATCGTGTTCGGGTCGCGCGCGTCGCGTTCGCCGTCGATGGGGGCCATGAGATTCACGCAGCCGACGTCCGGCGTGCGGACCAGCCCGTCGATAGCGGCACTGACCATCTCTGGTTCGACCATCGGCTCGTCGCCCTGCACCATGACGACGATCTCCGCCGGATCTCGGGCGCTGACCTCGGCGACACGGTCGCTGGCCCGCACGTGCGACGCGGCCGTGAGCGCGACCTGGCCGCCAAAGCCGACGACGGCGTCATGAATGACGCGGTCGCAGGTGGCCACGAGCACCTCGTCCAGGTATGGACAGGCGACAGTGCCTCTGTAGACGTGTTCGATCATCGGCCGGCCGCCGAGCGGAGCGAGCGGCTTACCCGGAAAGCGGGACGCGCCCATACGGGCTGGGATGACGGCGATGGCGCGCATCAGGCGCCCTCGGTTCCACAGGTCATGGTCAGGGTCACGGTCACGGTGGTCACGAACTCCTGCTGCGGCAGCAACTGCGCGGCGCGACCGCTTCGGACGGCCTCATCCATCTGTTTCGGCACGTTCGGGCATGGCTCCAGTACCGCGACGTAAACGTCGCGCCCAGCCGCCGTATGGCAGGAACACCAACGCAGACAGAGAAGGCGTCGCGGTCATGGCGCATGCGCAGGGATGCGCCAGCCCGGGCATCGTCGTGAGGTGCGTCTGGTGGGACTTCGACAAGCGACACAAGGACCGCTGGCAGGACCACCGCTCGGACTGCGGCGTTCGGGAGCACGACGGTATTGAGTCCCATCACAACGGACTTCTGCGGGCGCACCCTGGTCATTGGCGAGATCCCGTCAGCACACCGCGCAGGAACGCGCCACTTGCGCTCATGATGGTACGCGCCGAGTAACGCCAGTCGCGCGGATCGAGATCGTAAAACGCGAGCGGCGGACGGTAGGAACGAAGCAGGTCACCTACGCCGAGCAAGCCTGCGCGCCAGTAAGCCGGCACGGCGCGACCGTCGGCACGCACTACCACGTGACGGAAGTCCCACCGACTGGGCGTCGTTGGTGCTACGTGCTGCCCGATCAGGTCGAGGTAGTGCAGCCAACACAGGTCGACGCCGGCATAGGGCGCGGCATCGCCGCTCCCGGAGAGGCGTGGATTGGCCTCGATCAGTTTGACGCGGCCGTCGACGGTGTCGCGCTTCATCTCAATCTCGCAGATGCCCACGTAGCCGATGGCCCTCAGGAACTGATCGCACACGTCGTCGGTCTCATCGTCGCGCACCGGTTCGGTGACGCTGGCCGGACCGAATCCGACCGGCTCGCACCGCAGCTCGGTGAACATGGCGCTGGCGATTCTGCGACTCGAGGCGTCATACGCCGCCAGGTAGATGCGCTTGGCAGTGTCGGGGCCTTGAATGATTTCCTGCAGGATCACGTGCGGGGTGTAAGGCTCAACAGCCCGATAGAGCGCGAGGAGTTCGGCGGCCGTGGAAGCAATGGCGATCTTGCGATCGAAGCACGCGTGGTCGTGGGGCAACCGCTGCCACTCGCGGAAGTGCTTCGGCTTGATCAGGCACGGAAACGTCGTCTGACGCCCGAAAGTCTCCACGTCCGCGGCAGCTTCAACCTCCGCGGTGACCGGCATGGGCATACCATGGCGAGCGGCAAGCCCGTACTGCGTCTGCTTGTCGGCCAGCAGGCCCTGGAGTTCGGCGCCTGGCGACAACACGTAGGCGTCGCGCAGCGAAGTGGCGTAGCGCGCGATGGCCGTCACGAACTGGTCGGAGCTCGGGATGAGCACCGGGCGCTGCTCGAATCCACTGGCCAAGTCGAGCATGAAACCCAGCCATGCCTCGCCGTCGGCGTCCGGGTTGGGACTGAGCCTCGCGGGTCCGTAGACCGATTTGAAGCCGGGGTTGCGTGGGTTGCTGTCGAAGCACACCGCGCGCACGCCGCGCCGCAGGAGGCCGCGCACACCAAGGACACCCGTCTGGTAGGCGCCGGCGATCACTGCTGGAGGCCAGCCCGGCTCCGCCCGGACGGGGTTCGGTGCGCCCGGGACGTTCATCGTGGTCATAGTCACCCACTCACCAGCTCGGTGTAGACCCGTTCGTAGGCGCGAACCATATGATTCACGGTGAATCGCCGCTCATAGTCTTCACGCGCCGCGCGGCCGAGCCGCTGGCGCCGCTCCGCATCGACGAGGCCACACAGGGCATCTGCCATGCCGTCGATGTCTCCGACGTCGGCGAGGAGGCCCGTCGTCCCGTGCTGCAGCACGAACGGGTTGTCGCCGACGCGGGTAGCGACGATGGCACGACTGGTCGCCATCGCCTCAAGTACGGCGATCGACATCGCCTCCCAATGCGACGACTGGAAGAACACGTCGATGGCTGGCAACGCCCGGCCCGCGGCGTTTTCGAACCAGCCGGTCAGATGCACGATCTGGTCGAGGCCGAGTTCGTGGCGGCGCCGTTCGAGATCCGCCCGCAGCGGCCCCTCGCCCAGGATGGCGAATCGCAGTGGGGCGCCGCGATCTCGGCACCGTTTGGCGACCTGCAGCAGATCGTCGAGCCCCTTCTGTGGAATCAGTTTGGCGATCGTGCCAACGATCAGGTGCGCGCCGGCAGCGACCTGCTCCACGAACGGCCGCGTGTCTTCGACCCGCGGCTCCGCGATGCCGTTCCAGACCATGTCGACCAACCGGGCCGGAAGGTTGTGCGTGGCGATGATCCGCTCACGCTGCGCGATCCCAACGGCGATAAGGCGGTCGACTATCCGCGAGCCCGCCCACTCGAGCCGGCGTACGGACGGAACAAGATGTGGGTAGTTTCCGAAGTGGAAAGTGTTGACCACTCTCAGACGGGGCAGCAGCACCTTACAGCTCGCCGCGTCCCAGAAAGCCGCCGGGGCGTGGGAATGGACGATGTCGATGTCGCCATCGATGACTGCGCGCCGTAGTTTGAGCGGCGTGAAATAGTCGACTCTACCGTCGGTCCGCTGCGGCAGGGCGAACACGTCGATCCCGTCGCGACGCATCGCCTCGGCGGTCGTGCCGAGGCTTTTGGTGCAGCACACGGCCACGTCGAAGCGGCACCTGTCGAGACGGTGGGCGAGGTCGCGCACCACCATCTCCGCGCCGCCGATGCCGAGACCATCGATGGCCAGCAGCACCTTTACCCGCCGCGACGGCCTGATGGAACCTCTTGCCGAAAGCTGGCTGGCCATGTGCACTCAGGTGAAGCGGGCCGCCCACCCTCGCGGCCCAGCGGCGACTAAAACACTGTATAGATGAACGGCGCGAGCACGGACCCCTGCGCGAACACCAACAGCGTGCCCACGACGACCATTACGATGATCACAGGAAGCAGCCACCACTTCTTCCGCTCCCGCATGAACCCCCACAGCTCACCCATCAGACTCATTCGTCGCTCTCCTAGTACTGCCGACTCAGGTTGCCTGCGCGCCGGCCCTCGGGTCGCGACTTCCAGTAGGTGCCGCCCTCAGGTGCATGCACCATCGGGTTGCCGCCGATCGTGCGCCTGAGAAGCCCGACCGGGGTCAGGACCAGCAGGTACATCACGCCCATCACGATGGGCGTCGTGACCTTCGACATCAGATGCGCCAGCCTCATCCAGGCGCGCTCAACCGGCCCCAGCAGGGTCGGGATGACGAGACCCGCCAGCGACAGCGCACCGCCGAGCGACCCGAGCACCGTTGTCGTGGTCGGATGACCACGCCACCAGGCGATCGCCGCAAAGAGCAGGAACGCGCCACCAACTGTCAGCCCGAAGCGGCGCCCCTGCGCCGCCGTCAGTCGAGCTGGAACTCCTGCTGCCATGCCGCGGACTCCTGCCATTCGGGCTGCCAGCCCTTTTCCAGAACGAACGGTCCCAGCACCAGCACGTCGATGTGGGTCCTCATGAAGCATCGATAGGCGTCTTCCGGCGTGCACACGATCGGTTCGCCACGCACGTTGAACGAGGTATTGACGAGCACCGCGCACCCGGTCTTCTCGTCGAAGGCCTTGAGCAGGTCGTAGTAGCGGCCGTTCGCCTCCTTCGTCACGGTCTGCACGCGCGCTGAATAGTCGATGTGCGTAATGGCCGGCAGGTCTGAACGCGGCACGTTGAGCTTGTCGATGCCCCACAGCTTGTGCTGCTCGTCAGTGAGCGGAATGCAGCGATCCTTGTTGACAGGAGCCACCAGCAGCATGTAGGGCGAGTCAGTGTCGAGTTCGAAGTAGTCGGCCACGCGTTCCCGCAGCACCGAGGGCGCAAACGGCCTGAAGCTCTCACGGAACTTGATCTTGAGGTTCATGTCGGCCTGCATCTTCGGGCTGCGCGGATCGCCGAGGATACTGCGGGCACCGAGCGACCGCGGACCGAACTCCATGCGGCCGTTGAACCAGCCGATGATCTTTTCGTCGGCGAGGTAGCCGGCGACGCGCTCGAACTGCTCCGGGTCCTCCACGCGTTCGTACTTCGCACCCACCGACTTCAGATAGGTTTCGATCTCCTCGGGCGAGAACGCCGGCCCGAGATACGACCCTTGCATGCTGTCTCTGCCGGGAACGACAACCCGAGGCGCCTTGTGTTCGCGATGGTGGACCAATTGCGCGACGCCGAGCGCGCCTCCGGCGTCACCCGCGGCAGGCTGAATCCACAGGTTCTTGAACGGACCTTCGCGGAGCAGCCGGCCGTTGCCGACGCAGTTGAGCGCGACGCCGCCGGCCATACAGAGGTTCGAAGAGCCCGTGCGTTTGTGCGCCGTGCGCGCCATCCGCAGCATGATTTCCTCGCACACCACCTGCACCGAGCGCGCGAGGTCCATCTCACGCTGCGTCAGCTTGCTTTCGGGTTGCCGCGGCGGCGCGCCGAACAGCGCGCTGAACGCGTCGTTGGTCATCGTCAGGCCGGTCAGATACTCGAAGTACTTCTGATTGAGCCGAAAGGAGCCGTCTTCCTTCAGGTCCATCAGCTCCTTGTAGATGAGGTCGACGTACTTCGGTTCGCCGTACGGCGCCAGGCCCATGACCTTGTATTCGCCGGAGTTGACCTTGAAGCCGGTGTAGTAGGTGAAGGCCGAGTAGAGCAGGCCGAGCGAGTCGGGCCAGTGCAACTCGTCGAGAATCTCGAAGTCGTTGCCCTTGCCGTGGCCAATCGAGGCAGTGGCCCACTCGCCCACGCCGTCCATCGTGAGGACCGCGGCTTCCTCGAACGGTGACGGAAAGTAGGCGCTGGCGGCGTGCGACTCGTGGTGCTCGCAGTAGTAGATCCGGCCGGTGTAGCCGAGCTCTTCGTGCAGCTGACGATCGATGTAGAGCTTGTCCTTGATCCAGAGCGGCCCGGCCATCAGGAACGATCTGAAGCCGGCCGGCACGACGCCGAGATAGGTCTCGAGGATGCGCTCGAACTTGAGCAGCGGCTTGTCGTAGAAACCGACACCCGCGAGGTCGCCGACATCGATCTTCGCCTGCTTCAGGCAGAACTCGACCGCTCGGTGCGGGAAGGTCGCGTCGCCCTTCTTGCGGGTGAAGCGGTCTTCCGACACGGCCGCCACGATGGCGCCGTTCCTCAGGAGGGCGGCGGCGCTGTCATGGTAGAAGGCTGAGATGCCGAGAATATACTGGTCGCTCATCGCCAGAGTTGCTTCCGCTCGTTGGCGGAGGTATTCATTGTGACAGCCTACGGCGCCCAACGCGAGTTCCAATCGGCGAGCGGTGCCACAGGTTGGCACTTTCCGGTTGCTCGACCTCCTGGCATCGCCTACTACATCTGTATCGGCCGGGCGTTCTCGGAGCTACACGCCGAAGAGGACTGGTTCGTACATTCGATGAGGGCCGGCGACGACGGCACAGGGCCGTGTTCAGGTCGCCGAACCGCGATACGCGATTCCGTCGGAGGCACTGGGGTGTCGAAAAGCTGCGCAGGATCGCTTCAGTCGGAACCTGGCTCGACCATACAGGGTTAGTTTGCCTACGTCAATCAGGAGAGCCATGGCTATCACGACCACCGTCAACGGCACGCCGCAGTCGCTCGACGTCGAGCCCGACATGCCGCTGCTCTGGGCGCTGCGCGAGCAGCTCGGGCTCACGGGCACGAAGTTCGGCTGCGGCATCGCCGCCTGCGGCGCCTGCACGGTGCACCTCGACGGCCGTGCCGTGCGGTCGTGCGTGCTGCCGGTGTCGGCGGCCGAGGGCAAGAGCGTCACGACCATCGAAGGGCTCGCGGCCGGCGGCGCGCTGCACGCGGTGCAGCAGGCCTGGGTGGCGCATCAGGTGCCGCAGTGCGGCTACTGCCAGTCGGGCCTCATCATGGCCGTGGCCGGCCTGCTCGCGCAGTCACCCGCGCCCACCGATGACGAGATCGACGCGCGCATCACGAACATCTGCCGCTGCGGCACGTTCACCCGCGTGCGCGCCGCCATCCACGACGCGGTGAAGGCCGGGGCGACGTCGTGAACAAGTGGACACGGCGCGCCTTCATCGGCGCCGGCACGATCACCGGCGGCGGCTTCCTGCTCGGCGTGGCCGGCTTCGCGCTGGCGCCGAGCCGCCATTCGCTCGTCGCCGACGACGCGGCGGCGCACGGCCAGCTCACCACGTGGATCACCGTCGCACCCGACAACACGGTTACGATCCTCATTCCGCACTGCGAGATGGGCCAGGGCACGCCAACCGCGCTCGCGATGATGGCGGCCGAGGAACTCGAGGCAGACTGGGCGCTCGTGCGCGTGCAGGAAGCGCCCGCGCTCGACGCCTACGCCAACGGCTACATCGTGCGCGCGGCAAGCGGCGACTACGTGCCGGCGATGCTCGGACGCGGCATCGACTACTCCGCCTTCAAGCTCGCCGAATGGTTCGGCTTCCAGGTCACCGGCGGCTCGACCGCCGTGCGCAGCACCGGCGAATACGGCATGCGCGTGGCCGGCGCCGCCGCGAAGGAGATGCTCGTGCAGGCCGCGGCCGCCGAGTGGGGCGTGGCCGCATCGGAGTGCGTGGCGAAGGGCTCGCGCATCACCCACGCCGCCTCGAACCGCAGCGCCACCTACGGCGAGCTGGCACGCGCGGCGGCCGGGCAGAAGGTGCCCACGAGCCCGGCGCTCAAGGCGCCGGACGGCTTCACGCTGCGCCGCACGTCGCCCGGACGCCTCGACATCCCGGCGAAGGTGAACGGCACGGCGAATTACGCCATCGATGTGACCGTGCCGGGCATGCTCTACGCCGCCATCAGCATGGCGCCGGTGCACGGCGGCACGCTCGTCTCGGTGGATCCGGCGCCGGCCGAAGCCATGCCCGGCGTGAAGAAGGTGGTGCAGCTCAAGGAGGCCGTGGCCGTCGTGGCCGACAGCTTCTGGCGCGCCAGGAAGGCGCTCGCCGCGCTGGCGCCGGAGTTCACGGACGCGGGGCACGGCGGCGTCTCCACGGCGTCGATCTTCGCGGCCTTCGATGCCGCCATCGGTGCCGCGCCCGAGGTGCCCGCCGGCGCCGCGAAGGTGGTGACCGCCGACTACAAGGTGCCCTTCCTCGCCCACGCCACGATGGAGCCGATGGTGTGCACGGCGAAGGTCGAGGGCGATCGGGTGGAGGTGTGGACCGGCGTGCAGGATCCGCTGAACGCGCGCAAGGTCGCCGCCAAGGCCCTCGACATCGACGTCGAGCAGGTGACGCTCACGAACTTCCTGCTCGGCGGCGGCTTCGGCCGTCGCCTGCCCTTCACCTTCGACTACGTGGACCTCGGCGTGCGCATCGCGCGCGCCATGGCGCCCGTGCCGGTCAAGACCATCTGGTCGCGCGAGAACGACATCCAGCACGACTACTACCGCGGCGCCGCGCTGTCGCGACATGCCGGCGCGCTCGATGCGAGCGGCGTGCCCCTGGCCGCCCATTCCTTCTACACCGGTGGCGGCAATGGCGAGGCGGTGGCGATGCCGTACGCGATTGCCGAGAAGACCGCCGAAGAGAAGGAGGCGAAGCACCCGATCCGGCCCGGGCAGTGGCGGTCGGTGCTCAACTCGCAGCACGGCTTCTTCAAGGAATCGTTCATCGACGAGATGGCGCACGCCGCCGGCGTCGATCCGTTCGGCTTCCGCCGCGCGCTGCTCACCGGGCAGCCGCGCGTCAAGGCCGTGCTCGAGAAGGCGGCCGAGATCTCGGGCTGGGGTACACCGCTCCCGCCCGGCGAAGGCCGCGGCATCGCCATCTGCGAAAGCTTCGGCACGATCGTGGCCGAAGTGGCGCACGTGGCCGTGTCACCCGACGGCGTGCTGAAGGTGCTGCACGTCTACGCCGCGGTGGATTGCGGCGATGTCGTGCATCTCGACGGCGCCACGGCGCAGGTCGAAGGCAGCATCGTCTTCGCGCTCTCGGCGGCGCTCCTGAGCGAGATCACGATCGAGGGCGGCCGCGTGGTCGAAACGAACTTCCGCGATTACCCGATGATCCACCTGAAGGACGCGCCGAAGGTAACGACCGCCTTCGTCCGCTCCGACGCGCCGCTTGGCGGCCTGGGCGAGCCGTGTGTACCGCCCCTCGCTCCGGCGCTCACGAACGCGATTCACGCCGCCACCGGCATCCGCGTCCGCGAACTGCCGATCCGGAAGGCGCCGCTCGTGCGGATCTGACCCCGCTGCACTGGCTGGAGAGCTATCGGGAGCGGAGCGACGCGCGGGTTGCCAATGCGTCTGTGTAGAACTCTTCGTGCCGCGCCGCCAGCGCCGCCGGGCTGAATGAGTTCACCACGAATCTCCGGCCCTCCTCGCCCATCGTCCGTTGCAGCGCCGGTTGGCGAAGCAGCGATTCGACGGCTGTCGTCATTGCCTCTATATCGCCTATGTTGATGACGAAGCCGGTGTGCCCGTGGCGCACGCCCTCGCTCGTGCCGCCGATGTCATAAACCACCGGGGGCACCTGCATCGACTGGGCCTCGATGAGCGTGCGAGGCATGCCTTCGCTGTGTCGGGTGGGCATGACCATCACCGTCGCCGGCCCATACCAGTCGCGGTAGGACTCCAGGGATAGTGCCCCGAGGAACGTCACGGCGCCTGACAATCCGCGTTCGGCGACCAGGCGTCGCAGGTGCGCCTCGAAGTCGGGAACGTCCGCTCTTCCCGCGAACACGACCTTGACGGCGAGTCCCCGCTGCTTCAATCGATACGCCACGTCGATGACCGCTGTCTGGCCCTTGTCGGGCGTCAGCCGACCCGGCGCGTAGATCAGCCCATCAGCAGTGTCCACGTCGAGCGGCGTTGCATTCGCGCGACTGTAGAACTCGGTGTCCACGGAGTCAGACAGGTTGCGGAATGCGCCGCGAAGGTATCGCGGCACACCCACCGCGGACGCGCCAGCCACTCCGTGAACACGCGATACCTGTTGACGGACGCTCAAGTCGCCGAGCCTGGCATTGGAGAAGTGGTGCACGATGACGACGGGCGTCCCGGCCGCGGCAGCCACGTCGATGATCTCCGACGCGTCAGCGCCGCCGCACGCGTGCAGGACGACGAGGTCGACCGGGTACTGTCGCAGGAGCGCCGCGGCCCTCGATCCGGCGTCGACAGCACACCCAGGGCGTCGTGGCACCTTCCGCCACTTCGACAGTTGTCGCATGGCGAGCGTGTTGAGGCGATCGGTTGGAAGCAGGATGTCGAGCAGTCGCGACTTCAGTCGAGAGGCCCGCGTCAACGCCAGTGCTTCTCCCCTCTCAAGGAGGGGAACGGTGATGAGACGCCCGGCGCCGAGCACCTGTTCGGTCGGCGCCAGCCGGGCAGGATCGACCGCCAATTGCATCTGGATGGTGGTCAGCCGGTTTCTGCGTCCCAGTGCTCGATTCAGATCGGCCAAGTGTCCTTCGACGCCGCCGCCCTGTTCGTAGGCGCGGGCGAATCTCAGGATGGTCAAGCCATCGAGGCGTCCCGTCATCGCCACGCCTTCCGCGACGTGAAGTGCACGTCCCTGCTCACCGTGCCTGGCGCTGGCCGCACATGCACGAAGTGTCGGCTCTTGGGCATATCTGCAACAGGGTGTCTCGGCACTGAGCAGCGTCGTGCTACTTGCGGATGACGAACTGGTTCAGCACGAGCAAGTCGAGACCCGAGCCGTAGAACACGCGCACCGCATCGCGCGGGCTGCAGACGATCGGCTCGTGGAAGCCGTTGAACGACGTGTTCACGAGGAATGGCAGGCCGGTGGCCTGCCCCTGCGCCTCGAGCAGGCGGCGGAACATGGGATGCGCGTCGGCCGCCACGGTGTGCACGCGCATCGCCGCGTCGTGCTCCGGCAGCAGGTTGCGGAACGTGGCCGGAGCGCGCGGCACGTAGTCGCACTCCATGAACGGTGACTCGGCCGGACCGACAAAATGGTCGGCCACCGCCTCCTGCAGGCCGCTCACCGCGTAGCCGCGCCAGTTCTCGCGCTGCTTCAGGAAGCGGTTGAGGTTCTCGAGCACGTACGGCGCCTGCGGATTGGCCAGGATGCTGCGGGCGCCGAGGGCTCGCGGGCCCCACTCCATCGCGCCCTGGAACCAGCCCACGAGGTGGCCCTGCTCGATGCCCTTGAGCGCCGCGGCGATGGCGCCGTCTTCCGACACCCATTCGTACTGCAGCTTGCAGTTGTCGAGCACTTCCTTGGTTTCCTGCGCCGAATAGGACGGTCCGACGAACGGCGACGCGCCGGGGATGCGGACGCCACTCGCCGACAGCGCCGCGCCGACGGCGTTGCCGCTGTCGCCCGGATCCGGCGGTACGAAGACGCCGGCAAAGTGTCCGCACGCCTTCACGCGCGTATTCACCGACGGGCTGTAGAAGAGCGTGCCGCCCACACACAGGTGGGCGTGCCCCGTGCGCGCGCGCACCTCGCCCAGGAACTCCACGAGCAGCTCCGTGACGCGCGCCAGCACACTGGCGGCGAGCGCGGCGGGCACTGGACCCTCGGCCTGGGCCAGCGTCCGGATCCGCTGGTCGAAATCGTCCGCGAGCACCAGCCCGTCGGCGCCGCGCGTGACGAGCGCATCGACACGCGCGTCGCGGCTCGATGGGCGCAGCTGGGCAAGGGCCGCGAGACGGCGGTCGACGTCCGTGGGCGTGAGGCCAAGCGCGCCGCCGGCGCGCGACAGCACCCGCGCGAAGCCGGGCCCCGTCCACGGCCACTCGACGCGCGACAGCGTCGCGCCCTCGCCGGTCCACACGCTCACCTCGGGCGCGTCGTGGTCGCAGACCACGAAGGCGGCCGAAGCATGCGGCGATGTCAGGTACGCGGTGGCGGCGTGAGCAAAGTGGTGCTCCACGCGCTCGACCTGCGAGGGCAAGCTGTCTCCGTCGCCCGTCGCGGCCAGCCAGCGGCCCACCGAACCGCGCATGAGGCCCAGGCGGTACAGCAGCACGTCGAGCGCTTCGTCGGGCAGCCCCGAGCGATTCACGCCAGCGTTGCGCTCCCGGGTCACCCGTTCTTGCGCGCACACGCCGGCGAGCCGCCCGGCCTGCACCACGGCCGCAGCCGCGCTGCGCCGTCCTCCGCTCGCACCAACGACGATCATCGGCCTATTGTCACTCGCCACGGTCTACTGCGGTCGCCGGAAGAGGCCGACGTAGACCGCCTTGCCGAGAATGTGGCCCTGCATGGCGTTGTAGACCGCCGTGCGCGTGGCCCAGGCATCGGCGCCGGCCGGGACGTCGATCTTCGTGTCGAGCGCGAAGAGCTCGAACGTGTAGTGGTGCAGCGGGCCAGTGGCCGGCGCGCCAGGCCCGCGGTAGACCTCGCCGCTGGCGCTCACCTGCCGGCTGCCGTCGGGCAGCGTCGCGCCCTTCGGCTGCCCTTCCGCCATGCCGGTCGCGGTGCCGGGAATGCCCCAGACGAGCCAGTGCACCTGATCCTCGGTGGTCTTGTTGCGCGCGACGTCCGGGTCGCGCATGTGCAGCACGAAACTCAACGTGCCGGCCGGCACGTTGCTCCACGCGAGCGCCGGCGACACCTGCTCGCCGGCCTGCGTGTACTTGTTCGGGATGATGCCGCCGTCGGGGAAGGCAGTGGTGGTCAGTGTGAGGGGCGGCCGGGGCGGGGCGGCCGGGGCCGCCGGCGCCTGCGCGAAGGCCAGCGCCGGCACGAACGCGAGCCCCATCACGAGTCCTGTCCAGATTCTGCGCGTCATCATTCGTCTCCCTGGCGCCCGCCGTTCGTGGCGGACGCGATGTCGAGGTCAGCGCCCGGCGGCGGCCTCCCGCCTGCTGCCGCGCCGATGCTGCGCCTCCGCCAGCCGCTCGAGAAGCGGCTCCGTCGCCTCGAGGGACAGGCACCCGTCGGTGATGCTCTGCCCGAACCGCGCCGCCTGTCCAGGCACGTAGTCCTGGCGCCCCTCGACGAGGAAGCTCTCGAGCATCGTGCCGAACACACGCCACGAGCCCGACGCGACCTGCTCGGCAACCGACATCGCCACCTCGGGCTGGCGCCGGAAGTCCTTCTGGCTGTTGCCGTGCGAGCAGTCGATCATGACCGACTGCGGCACGTTTCGGCTGGCGAGGCGCGCGCAGACGTCGTCGACGTGCGCCGCCGTGTAGTTCGGACCGGCCTGTGACCCGCCTCGCAGGATCACGTGGCACGTGTCGTTGCCGGCCGTGTGGAAGAGGGCCGAGACGCCCTGCACGGTCACTCCCGGAAACCAGTGGGGAGACGCCGCCACGCTGACGGCATCAACAGCGGGCTGCACATTGCCATCGGTGCTGTTCTTGAAGCCCACGGGCATCGAGAGCCCCGAGGCCAGTTCCCGATGCACCTGGCTTTCGGTGGTTCGCGCGCCGATGGCCGCCCAGGACGTCAGGCCGTCGATGTACTGCGGGATCTGGGTATCGAGGAACTCGCAGGCGGTCGGCAGCCCGATGTCGTTCACGTCGAGGAGCAGCTTGCGCGCCATCCGCAGGCCCTTGTTGACCCGAAAACTGCCGTCGAGGTCAGGGTCGTTGATGAGCCCCTTCCAACCCACGGTCGTCCGTGGCTTTTCGAAGTAGCAACGAAGCACGACGATGAGCGCCTCCCGGTAGCGATCGGCGAGGGTCTTGAGCTTCTCGGCGTAGTCCGTGGCCGCGCCGGTGTCGTGGATGGAGCAGGGACCGACGACGACGACGAGGCGAGGGTCCACGCCGCGAATCACCCGGGAGATCGCCAGGCGCGTGTCGGCCACGAGCTCGGCGGCAGATTCCCCGATGGGCAGCTCTTCGATCAGGATGGCGGGAGGAATGAGCGGCCTGACACCGGTGATACGCAGGTCTTGAATGGGCCGAGCCATGAGGTGACAGACTATCGCATCTGGCGGACCGGACACGTGAAGTGAGGATTCGGCCGTGCGCGCCATGACCGGCATCGACCCACGGTTCTACAATCACACGCGTGGCTGCACCGGCCGCGCCTCACGCCGGGCGCCGCGGCCTACTGCTGCTGTTGCTGCTGCTCGTGCTGGAGCCGGTCGGCGGTCGCCTCCGGCGCCGCGACCTCCGAGACCCACGCCGCCGTGACGACCGCCGTGTCGAGCGTGGGCAGTGCCTCGCCGGGCGTGACCTCGACGTTCACCTCGAGACTGCTGGCGGCGCCGCCCTTGTAGACGCCGCGCGTCGGCGGCACGTCGGCGTAGTCACGCCCCACGGCCACGCGCACGTGGCGCAGGCCGGCCTCGATATCGTTCGTCGGGTCGATGCCCACCCAGCCGAGTCCTGGCAGCAGCACTTCCACCCAGGCATGCGTGGCGATGGTGGTGGGGCCGTCGTCTTCACCGAGGGCGCGCGGCGCGATGTAGCCGCTCACGTAACGGCACGGCAGCCCGAGCCGGCGCAGCAGCGCCAGCATGATGTGCGTGAAGTCCTGGCAGACGCCGCGACGCGACGCCAGCGCCTCGCCGATCGGCGAGTCGACGCGCGTCGTGTTCGGCGCGTAGGCGAACGCGCGATGCATGGCGCCGCTCAGGGCCCGCACGGTGCCGAGCGGGTCGGCGGCCCGCGAGGCGAGCGGCCCGAGTTCCTCCGCGAAGCCGACGAGCGCGTCGCTCCACACCGCGAAGTGGCTCGGCTGCCGGAAGTCCCAGTGGTCGCCGCGATCGGCCCACTGGTCCACCTCGCGCCAGGCCTCCATGCCGAGCGCGGCGGGGCGCTCGGGCGGCGGATCGAGCTGCACTTGTGCCCGCGCGGTGACGGCCAGCCGCAGGTGGCGCCGCGGCAGGTCGAAGTGATGCACCCAGTTGCCGAGGAAGTCGCGGTAGGCGAAGACCCGCGCCCGCGGCTGCAGGTCCACCTCGAACTGCAGGCAGCGCTGCGTGGCATCCGAGGCCGGACGCATGCGCAGCTCCATCACGCTCTCGCTCACCGGCGAGGCATAGGTGAAGCGGGTCAGATGCCGGATGGCGTAGTGGGTGGCCACGAAGGGGATCAGGCGAGCCCGATGTCGATCGGATACGCGATGTACTGCTGGTGCACCGCCGAGTTGATGAGCGCCGCCTGCCGCACGATGTCCTGAAGATACGACGGAAGCTCCCCGATGATCTCGTCGATCTGCCCGTAGTCGAGCGAGGCGAGCAGCCGGCCGGCCAGCCGTTCGCTGCGGCCATTCGTGCGGCCGGTGAGGCCGGCGATGGCCTTGAGCGCCGCCTGCACGCGCGCGGCGGCGAAGTGGATGCTGCGCGGGAACTCCGGGTTCAGCACCAGGAACTCGGCGATGCGCTGCGGCCGCACATCGGCCGTGTAGTGCCGGCAGTAGGCCTCGAAGGCGCAACAGCTCTTCAGCAGGCCGACCCACTCGACGAACTCGCTCACGCCCGGCAGGCCGCCGGCATCGGGCGGCGCCTCGCGGAACTGCACGTCGAGCAGGGACGCCGTGGCGCTCGCGCGTTCGAGGTAGCGCCCGAGCTCGATGTAGTGCCAGCCTTCGCCGTGCGTCATCGT
Organism: Luteitalea sp.; assembly: GCF_022842525.1. Classification (NCBI taxonomy): domain Bacteria; kingdom Pseudomonadati; phylum Acidobacteriota; class Vicinamibacteria; order Vicinamibacterales; family Vicinamibacteraceae; genus Luteitalea; species Luteitalea sp. The sequence continues at coordinate 7,347 of NZ_JALHPM010000022.1, read as the reverse complement.
GGCGTCGGTCACGCCCTGGATCTGGTGCACGCCGTTGATGGTCGCGCTCAGGAACTCGTGGGTGCCGGCCGTCCACTCGGAATCCACCGGCTGGCGCTTCTGCACCGCCAGGTAGAGCCGGTTGATCTCTTCCCACATCTCGGAGCTGATCTCTTCACGCACCTGGCGGGCGTTCTCGCGGGCGGCGCCCACGCAGGCGGCAATCGACTCGCGATTGGCCAGATCCACCGTGGCGCGTTCGACCACGTCTGGCGTGGCGCGGATCTGCCAGGTGGGCGGCTGCGGCAGGCTGGCGAGCAGCCGGCCCCAGTGGCGCGCGGCACCGGCCGGCGCGCGATCGAGCGTGAGGTTGAGGTTCACGTTCACGAGACGGGCCGTGTGTTCGGCGCGCTCGAGATACCGGCTCATCCAGTAGAGGCTGTCGGCCACGCGCGAGAGCATGACTAGAGGCCTCCTGCCGGCGACGTGCCCGGGCGCGGCGCGGCGTTGGCGTGCAGCACCCAGGTGTCCTTGCTGCCGCCGCCCTGCGACGAGTTGACGACGAGCGAGCCCTTCTTGAGCGCCACGCGCGTGAGACCGCCGGGCACGATGACGACCTGCTCGCCCGAGAGGATGTAGGGGCGCAGATCCACGTGGCGCGATTCCACCCTGCCGTCCACGAAGCACGGCGCCGCCGAGAGCGCCAGCGTGGGCTGGGCGATGTAGTTGCGCGGGTCGGCCAGGATCGCCTGCCGGAACTCGTCACGCTGGGCGGCCGTGCTGTGCGGGCCGATGAGCATGCCGTAGCCGCCGGATTCGCCCACCGCCTTCACGACCACCTCATCGAGACGATCGAGCACGTGCTGGCGCTCGTGGTCGTTCGACATCTGCCACGTCTCGATGTTGGCGAGGATCGGATCCTGATCGAGGTAGTACTTGATGAGGCGCGGCACGTAGACGTAGAGCGCCTTGTCGTCGGCCACGCCCGTCCCGATGGCGTTCGTGAGGGCCACGTTGCCCGAGCGGTAGGCGTTGAAGAGCCCGGGCACGCCGAGCGTCGAATCGGCGCGGAACGCCAGCGGATCGATGAAGTCGTCGTCGACGCGCCGGTAGATGACGTCGACGCGCTGCGGCCCGGCGGTCGTGCGCATGTAGACGACGTTGTCATGCACGAAGAGGTCGCGGCCCTCGACGAGCGCGATGCCCATCTGCCGGGCCAGGAACGTGTGCTCGAAGTAGGCCGAGTTGAAGACACCCGGCGTGAGCAGCACGATCGTCGGGTCGGGCCGGTGCGCCGGGGCCAGCGCCCGCAGCGTCGCGAGCAGCGACTGCCCGTAGTGATCCACCGGCCGCACGTCGTAGCTGCTGAAGAGCAGCGGGAAGATGCGCTTGATGACCTGCCGGTTCGTGAGCATGTAGCTCACGCCGCTCGGCACGCGCAGGTTGTCTTCGAGCACGGCGAAGCTGCCGTCGGGCAGGCGCACCAGGTCCGTGCCGGCGACCGACACGTAGATGTCGTGGCGCACGGCCACGCCCTGCATCTCGCGTCGGAAGTGCTTGCAGCTGTAGACGAGCTCGCGCGGCACGATGCCGTCGTCGAGCACCTTCGCGTCGCCGTAGAGGTCCTTCAGGAAGAGGTTGAGCGCGGTGATGCGCTGCGTGAGGCCGCGCTCGATCGTGTCCCACTCGCCGGCCGTCAGGATGCGCGGGATGAGGTCGTAGGGAAAGATCCGCTCCGTGCCCTCGTTCTGTCCGTAGACGGTGAAGGTGATGCCCTGGTGCAGGAAGGCCAGGTCGGCCGCCGTCTGGCGCTGGCGGAGTTCCTGCGGATCGACGGCGCCGAGCCGTTCGTAGAGGGCGGCGTAGTGCTCGCGCGTCACGCCGCGGCCGTCGAACATCTCGTCCCAGGCCTGCCCGAGGGCGTAGCTCTGGAACTGCGGCAGATGCTGAAGGCGTGCGAGGCTGCCGGTCTCGCCGGGGGTGTCCGGACGCATGGGGGTGGGGGAACTTTCCGGCGGCGGATGATGTGCTGTCAAGTCCATCCGGTGCGGAATGCGCCGCCGTCATGGGCCGCCCTCCAGGCGCGCATGCGCCGGTAAGCAGCCGGCCGCGTGGATCGTAATGGGAGTGGGATACCCTGTGCGGGCCGCGCGCCCGACCCACCCATGGCCGAACCGTCGCCTGCCGCCTCGCCGTCACTGCTGAGCCGCGTCGTCTCGCTCCGTCCGGGCGAAGGCGCCCTCGTGGCCTGGGCGTGGCTCTACCTGTTCTCGGTCTTCACGGCGTACTACGTCATCCGGCCGATCCGCGACGAAGCCGGCGTGGCGGGCGGCGTCGAGAACCTGGCGTGGCTCTTCTCGGGCACGCTCGTCGCGATGATGGCGGTGAACCCGCCGTTTGCCGCGCTCGTCGCCTCGCTGCCCCGCAAGCGCTTCATCGGGCTCACCTACCGGTTCTTCATGCTGAACCTGGCGGTGTTCCTGGTGCTCTTCCAGGTCGCCACTGGTGACGCCAACGTGTGGGTGGGCCGCGCGTTCTTCATCTGGACGTCGGTCTTCAACCTGTTCGTGGTCTCGGTCTTCTGGTCGTTCATGGCCGACCTGTTCACGAACGAACAGGGCAAGCGCGTGTTCGGCTTCATCGCCGCGGCGGCCACCGTGGGCGGCATCGTCGGCTCGTACGTGACCGCGAGCGCGGTCGAGTCGCTGGGTGTGCCGGCGCTGCTCCTCGGCGCCGCCCTGCTCCTCGAGCTCGGCGTCTTCGCCTCGAAGCGGCTGGGCGCGATTGCCCCGGCGCTGGCCACGCCGGCGAAGGGCGTCGAGCCGGCGCCGGCTGCCGACGCGGGCACGAAGGTGATTGGCGGCGGCGTGCTGAGCGGTCTCACGCACGCGCTGAGCTCGCCCTACCTGCTGAACATCTGCCTCTACATGCTGCTCTACACGATCCTGTCGACCTTCCTGTATTTCCAGCAGGCGGCGATCGTGGATGCGTCGTTCGCGGATCGGGCGGCGCGGCGCGTGTTCTTCGCGCGGGTGGACTTCTGGGTGAACGTGCTCACGCTCGGCGCGCAGGTGTTCCTGACCGGCCGCGTCACGCGCGGGCTCGGCGTGCCGGCCACGCTCACGGTCGTGCCGGCGATTACCGCCGTCGGCTTCCTGTGGCTGGGTCTTGCGCCCACGGTGGCGGTGGTCGTGGGCTTCCTGATGCTGCGCCGCTCGGGCAACTTCGCCTTCGCGCGGCCGTCGCGCGAAGTGCTCTTCACGGTGGTGAGCCGCGAAGACAAGTACAAGGCGAAGAACTTCATCGATACTGTGGTCTATCGCCTCGGCGATCAGGTGGGCGCGTGGGCGTCGAGCCTGGTCGCCATGGCCGGCCTCGGCACGGGCGCCATCGCCTGGGCCGCGGTGCCGCTCGCGCTCGCGTGGGTGGCCAACGCCTGGTGGCTCGGCCGCCGGCAGGAAACGATGGCAGCGGAGGACCGACCGTGACTTCGAAACTGACCCGCCGCGACTGGCTCGCGCTCACCATGGGCGCCGGCGCCACGCTCTCCTTCGATCCGCGCGTGCTGCTGGCGCAGGGGAAGATGAACACCAAGGCGATTCCGTCGAGCGGCGAACGCCTGCCGGTCATCGGCCTCGGCAGCTCCGCCACGTTCGCCTCGGTCGCGCGCAGCGAAGACCTGACGGCGCTCCGCGAAGTGTTCAAGGCGCTCGTCGAGGGCGGCGCCACCGTGTTCGACACCGCGCCCGGCTACGGCGCCTCGGAAGAGGCGTCCGGGAAGATCGTGAACGAGCTGAAGATCGCCGACAAGCTCTTCTGGGCGACCAAGCTGAACGTGGCCGGACGCGGCGGCGGCGGTGCCGACCCGGCGGCGGCCCGCCAGCAGGTCGAGACGTCGTTCGCCCGGGTGAAGAAGGCGAAGATCGACCTCATCCAGGTGCACAACATGGGTGACGTCGGCGTGCAGATCCCGATCCTGCGCGAGTACAAGCAGCAGGGCCGCATCCGCTACATCGGCCTCACGACGACCTTCGAGAACCAGTACGCGGACCTCGTGGCCACCATGCGCAAGGAGACGCTCGACTTCATCGGCGTCGATTACGCGATCGACAACCGCCACGCCGAAGCCACCATCCTGCCGCTCGCACAGGAGCGCAAGATGGGCGTCTTCGCCTATGCGCCGTTCGGCCGCACGCGCCTCTTCAAGCGCGTGGGCAACCGCCCGGTGCCAGATTTCGCGAAGGAATTCGACGCCACGACGTGGGCGCAGTTCTTCCTGAAGTTCGTCGTGAGCCACCCGGCCATCACCGCGACGACGCCGGCCACGAGCCAGGCGAAGAACATGGCCGACAACATCGGCGGCGGTCTGGGCCGGCTGCCGGATGCGGCGATGCGCAAGCGCATGGCCGACTACGTGGACGCGCTGCCCGGCGCGTAAGCGTCGGCGTGGCGCGTCAGCGCTCAGTGGGGCGGACGAAGACGAGCGGATGTTCGGCGGGCCGGCCCACCGAGCCGGCGGACGGCGCGGCTGGCGCGCATCCGCCCGACTCGCAGCTCGCGCACTTCGGCGACCGCTCCGCGGCCGCGAAGCCGATGACGCGGCGGGCCACGACCCACGCGGCGGCAAGCGCCGTCAGGGCCACGATCACGTCCTGTATCAGCATGGGCGACATCGTCGTCATCCCTGTTATGCCACACCTGCCGCGCGCAGGCTCTGGTAGAGCACGAACGCGACGGCGTAGGCCAAGCCCGACATATAGCCGAGCTGCAGCGCCGCGTACTTGAGCCCACCGGTTTCCTTCCGCGTCACGGTGAGCGTCGGCAGGCACTGCATCGCCAGCACGAAGAACACGAGGGCCGAGGCCGCGGTGGCCGGCGTGAACACGGGCCGCCCGTCGTCGCGGGTCATGCCGCGGATCTTCGCCACCACGCCGTCGTCCACGTCGTCTGCCGCCTGACCGGCCGCGAGCACCGACATGGTCGACACGAACACCTCACGCGCCAGGAAGCTCGTGAGCACCCCCACGGTGAGCTGCCAGTCGAAGCCGAGCGGTTCGAAGGCCGGCGCGAGCGTGTGGCCGATGCGGCCGGCGAAGCTGCCGGCCTGCGCCGACTTCACCTCGAGCGCGTCGGCTTCGGCAAGCAGTGCCGCGGCCTCTTCGTTCGGCAGCGCCGGCGCCTCGGCGGCGGCGCGCAGCCGCGCGGCCTCGGGCGGCGGCTCCACCTTCGGATACGCGCTCAGCCACCACATCACGATGCAGATGGCGACGATGACGGTGCCGGCCGTCGAGAGGAACGACAGTCCCTGGTCGCGCGCGGTGAGCAGCGCATTGCGCAACGAGGGCGTCTTGTAGGACGGCAGCTCGAGAATCATCGGCTTGGCGCGGCCCTTGAGGATCGTGCTGCCGAAGAGTTTCGCGGTGAAGAGCGCGGCGAGCCCCCCGAGCAGGTAACAGCCGGCAAAGGCGAGGCCGGCCAGCCCCGGCCGGTCTGCGAAGAGCAGCGTGGTGAGCAGCACGTACACCGGCAGGCGGGCCGAGCAGCTCATGAATGGCGCCACGAGGATCGTCGTGAGCCGGTCGCGCATGTCGGGAATGAGCCGCGTGCTCATGATGCCCGGCAGCGCGCAGGCGTGCGCGGTGAGGAGCGGCACGAACGCATGGCCCGGCAGGCCGAAGCGCGACAGCCAGCGGTCCATCACGAAGGCGGCGCGGGCCAGGTAGCCCGTGTCTTCGAGCAGCGTGATGAGGAAGAAGAGCAGGCAGATCTGCGGCAGGAACACGACCGTGCCGGCGATGCCGCCGACGATGCCCTGCGCCACGAGATCGCGCACGGGCCCTTCCGGCAGCAGCCGTTCGACGAGTGTGCCCAGCTCGGCGAACGTGGCCTCGATGAGATCCATCGGCACCGTCGCCAGCGCGAACAGGATCCAGAAGAGCGTGCCCATGATGGCGATGAACGCCGCAAGGCCGAACACGGGGTGCGTGAGCACGCCGTCGAGCCGCTCGGTGAAGCGATCGTGGGCCTGGGCAGATCCACTGTCGGTCGAGACGGCGGCCGCGATGTCGTCAGCCCAGCGGCTGACCGTGGCCGCGGCGGTCTGCCCCCCGGACGGGTCCGTGAGGTGCATACGACCGAGCGCCTGCCGCAGGTCATCGAGGCCGCGTCCACTGCGCGCCACCATCGGCACGACCGGCACGCCGAGCCGCGCGGCCAGTGCCGCCACGTCGATTGCGAGGCCGCGCCGTTCCGCCAGGTCCACCATGTTGAGCGCGACGACCATGCGCACACGGCGCGCGAGGAGCTGGCCGACGAGCACGAGATTGCGCGGCAGGTTGCACGCATCCACGATGACGACCACCGCATCGGGCGCCGGGCCGCGCGCGCCGTCGAGCAGCGAGGCGGCGATGCGCGATTCCGGGGCGTCGATCTCGAGGTCGTAGACGCCCGGCAGATCGAGCACGTCGAGCGTGCCGTGCCCGGACGCCTCGGCATGCCCGGTGCGCATCGCGGTGGTCGTACCCGGGAAGTTCGACGTCTTCGCGCGCGCGCCGCAGAGTGCGTTGAAGAGCGTGGTCTTGCCGGTGTTCGGGTTGCCGATGAGGGCGATGCGCCGCACGGGCACGGCCGGCGGCGAGGGCGCGCGATCGGGCGTCTCGACAGCCGGGACCATCGTCGTGTCAGCGGTTGCCGGGCTCGGGCACGACGTAGAGGCAGCGCGCCACCGCGCTCGACAGGCCGATGCGCGTGGACTTCACCTGCACGATGCAGGGATCGCCCACCTGGCAGAGGCGCAGCACACAATCGTCGGTGAGACCGAGCGAGCGCAGCACCGGCCGCGAGTCGGCGTCGGTCACTTCGTGCAGCGTGGCCACGACTCCGACGGGCACCGTGGTGAGCGGGACGGCGGCGGCGGGGCGGGGCGGGGCGGCGGACGTGACCGGGGGCGTCATCGGTGTAACGCGCCCATTGTATCAATCCTGAGACCGAATCTCAGAATCAGTATTCGCGCTGGCCTTGGGCCGCGACCCCTGGCGCCGATTCGGATATGCGCACTTCTTCACACATCCTTGCGGGCGGCGGCCATCAGGGCCTTCACGCGCTCACGGGCCCGCGCCCGGACGTCGGCCGGAAGCGCCCGGCACCCGGCGGCGCGGCAGGTCTCGAGCATCGCGCGCAGCCGGCGGGCCTGGGCGGCGCAGCGCTCACAGGAGGCGAGATGCCGGGCGATGGCGCGGGCGCGAGCCGCGGGCAACTCCCCGTCCAGATACGCCCAGAGCTGGTCTGCCTGCGCGCACGGCGGTGCCGACGCGGGCGTGACCGCTGACCGGCGACGGGCGGCGGGATGGCTGGCGGGGCGGGCGGCGG
>NZ_JALHPM010000021.1:0-53363 GCF_022842525.1 Luteitalea sp. | reverse complement strand
GACCGGCCGAACGGGGACCGGCCGCAGCGGGACGGGTCGCGCCGCGACGACCACCGGCGCCACGCGCGCCCGGCGCAGGGGCACGACAGGCACCAGCGCGCGTCGCACCGGCACCACGACCGGTGCCACCACGACGGGTCGAACGACCGCCGGATGACGATGAGGCACACGGGCCGGGTGGGCGGCGGCAGGACTCGCGGCCACCGCCGCGAGCGCGAACATCACGAAGAGCATTGGAATACGCATTCGGAACACCTCCTGCGCGCCGAATCCATCAAGAGCCGTGCCGCCTCCTGCACCGGAGGTGTCAGGGCGCCGCCACAGACGCCACGGCGCGGTCACAGATGTTTCACGGATGCGGGCCCTGTCGTTCCCCCACGAGGACGACGGCGTGGACACCGTGTCATCTCGAGAGCACACCGCCGGGACGAGCGCGCACGTATACTCGCGCCGCACGGCAGGTACCGGGAGTCGGGGGTCGGGAGTCGGGAGTCGGGCACCGGGCACCGGGCACCGGGCACCGTGCACCGGGAGCGAGGGTTGCGCACCGGGCACCGGGCACCGGGCAGCGCGGCGCAACGCGGAGGGCATGGCGATGAATCGACGAGCATTTCTCACGGCGCTGGCTGCTGCGCCTCTGCTTGGTGCCGCGCGGCCGCGCCCGGCGGTGGCGGCACTGCCGAAGGCGAAGATCACCCGCGTCCGCATCTACCGTCCGCCCGACCTGAACCCGCTCTTCAACCAGAGCAACATGGTCGTGACCGTCGAGACCGACATCGGCATCACCGGCATCGGTGAGGGCGGTGCGAAGGACACGCTCGAGCAATGTGCGGGGACGCTCATCGGCAAGAACCCCTTCCACGTCGAGGCCATCTGGCAGGAGGCCTACATCGCGTGGTTCTACCCGCCGGGCCGCGAGAAGACGCATGCGCTCGGCGCGCTCGATCTCGCGTTGTGGGACATCAAGGGCAAGGCGCTCGGGTTGCCCATCCACGAACTGCTGGGTGGCACGGCGCGCGACTACTGCGAGTGCTACGCCACGGGCGGGGCGCGACCTGCGGGCACGGCCACAGCCCCCCTCAGCCTGAAGGAGCGGGCGCGGGCGACGATGGAGGCCGGGTATCGGGCCTTCAGGATGGGCGCCGGCGACGTGCCGATCGGGGGCGTCTTCGACACCCGCACGGCCGTGCGGCGCATCGAGCAGGACTGCCGGGACGTGCGCGACGGGGTCGGCCCAGACGGTAACTGGTGCATCGACCTGCACCAGCGGTTCGACCTGAACGACGCCGTCCGGGTCTGCAAGGTCATGGAGCCGTTCGACCCGTTCTTCGTCGAGGACCCCGTGCGCGACGAGCACGCCCTGATGGACCTGCCCAGACTGCGGCAGATGACCACCGTGCCGCTGACCCACGGCGAGGAGTGGGGGCTGCGGTGGGACTTCAACCGCCTGGTCGAACAGCACGACATCGACTTCATCCGATCGACGCTGCCCAACGTCGGCGGCATCACGGAGCTGATGAAGGTGGCCGCCATCTGCGAGACCCACGCCGTCGGCATCGTGCCGCACTTCACGGGCCCCATCGCGACCGCCGCGCTGGTCAACTGCCTCTCGACGTACTCCGGACCGGTGATGCTCGAATACAACTACGGTGGGCGTCCCATAGACTACCTGCCGGAGTGCCTCGACTTCCGCAATGGCAAGGCCTACACGAACGACCGCCCCGGTCTCGGCGTCACCGCGGACATGTCGCGCCTGACGCAGATTGGCGAGGTCACCGAGCCCGGTCGCCGCAACGTGTTCCGCCGGCCTGACGGATCCCTCACGCACTGGTAGAGTCCTCGCCATGACGCCTGCACGCCACGCTGCCATCACCGGCTGGGGAGAGGCGGTTCCCCCCGCCATCCTCACCAACGAGGACCTGTCGACCTTCCTCGACACCTCCGACGAGTGGATCACCAAGCGCACCGGCATGAAGGAGCGCCGGGTGTCGCACCTCTCGGCCATCGAGCTGGCGACGATCGCCTCGTCTCGCGCGCTGGCGTGCGCCGGCCTCGACGCCAGCGACGTCGAACTCATCGTCTATGGCGGCTGCACCAACGAGGAGGCGGTGCCCAACAGCGCGTCCGGCGTGCAGGTGGCGCTCGGGGCGACGCGCGCCGCCGCGATGGACGTCAACACGGCCTGCACCAGCTTCCTCTACGGGCTGTCGACGGCCACCGCGATGATCCAGTCCGGCGTCGTCCGCACCGCCGTCGTCATCGGCGTCGAGGTGATCAGCCCCTACATCGACTGGACCAACCGCAACATCGCGGTGCTCTTCGGCGATGGCGCCGCCGCCGTCGTCCTGCAGGCGACCGACAGCGCGGAGGGCGTGATCGGGACCGTGCTCGGCTGCGATGCGGAGGCGCGACAGAGCCTGCGCGTGCGCGGACTGGGCTGCGGGTACGCCAACCGGGAGGTGTCGCTGGGCGACGCCATCTGGGACTTCGACGGACCGGTGATCTTCAAGCGCGCCGTGCAGGGGATGAGCGGCGCCTGTGCCCGCGTGCTCGCCGAGGCCGGCGTGTCGGCCGACCAGGTCGATCTGGTCGTACCCCACCAGGCCAACCTGCGCATCATCGAGGCCGTCGCCCAGTACGCCGGCATCGGGATGGACCGCGTGATGGTGACCGTCCACCGCTACGGCAACATGAGCGCGGCGACGGTGCCGGTCAGCCTCGTCGACGCCCTGCGCGAGGGCCGTGTCGCGCCAGGCAGCCTGCTGCTGATGCCAGGCTTCGGAGGCGGGCTGACCTTCGGCGCCCTGCTCGTCCGCTGGGGCCAACGCGTGACGCCGCTCGGCGAGTCGACCATGACGATGCCGCCGTGCGACAGGTCGGCACTCGAGCTGGTCAACGAGGTGCGGGCGCGGCAGGATCCGCACGGGCGTTCGCTGAAGGGCCTGATGTCGCCGGTGTTCGCCGAATCGCGCCGCCCGGCCTGACGACACGGCGGCACGGCTTGCGCGTCCCTGCGAGCGGTGCCACCGTGATCGGATGGCCAGACGCGCACGATCGCCCGTGTCGACACCCGGTGACCGCGTCAGGGTGCGCGGCGCGCGCGAGCACAACCTGAAGAACGTCGACGTGGACATCCCGCGCGACGCCCTGGTGGTCTTCACGGGCGTCTCGGGGTCGGGGAAGTCCTCGCTCGCCTTCGGCACGCTCTACGCGGAGGCGCAGCGTCGCTACCTCGAGTCGGTCTCGCCCTACGCCCGCCGGCTCTTCCACCAACTCAGCGTTCCCGACGTCGACGCCATCGAGGGCCTGCCGCCCGCCGTCGCGCTCCAGCAGCAGCGCGGCGCCCCCACGACCCGATCGTCGGTCGGCAGCGTGACGACGCTGTCGAACCTGGTGCGGATGCTGTATTCGCGAGCGGGCGACTATCCGGCACGGCAGCCGATGCTGCATGCCGATCACTTCTCGCCCAACACGCCGCACGGCGCGTGCCCGAGCTGCCACGGACTGGGGCGGGTGTACGACGCGACCGAGGCGTCGATGGTGCCCGACGATCGGCTCACCATCCGCGAGCGGGCGATCGCGGCCTGGCCCCCCGCGTGGCACGGGCAGAACCTGCGCGACATCGCGGTCACGCTCGGCTACGACGTCGACACGCCGTGGCGCGACCTGCCACGCACGGACCGCGACTGGCTGCTGTTCACGGAGGAGCAGCCGACCGTCCCCGTCTACGCCGGCTTCGAGCCGCCCGAGGTCCGGCGCGCGCTCAAACGCAAGGACACGCCCAGCTACATGGGCACGTTCACGGGCGCACGCAAGTACGTCCTGCAGACGTTTGCCACCACCGAGAGCGCGACGATGAAGCGGCGCGTGGCGCGGTACCTGGTGAGCGCCGACTGCACGGCGTGCCAGGGCAAGCGCCTGCGGCCAGACGCGCTGTCGGTGACCTTCGCCGGCCTCGACATCGCCGAGATGTCGCGCCTGCCGCTGGCCGACCTCGCCGCCCGGCTCCGGCCGGCCGCGGACGGGCGGAGTGTGCGTGGCACAGCGACGGCGGCGCATCCCGAGCGGGCCCTCGTGGCGCAGCGCATCGGCGAGGACCTGCTGGGTCGCGTCGCGGTGCTGCTCGACCTCGGACTCGGTTACCTGTCGCTCGATCGCGGCACGCCGACACTCTCGCCCGGCGAGCTGCAGCGACTGCGGCTGGCCACGCAGGTGCGGTCGAACCTGTTCGGCGTCGTGTACGTGCTCGACGAGCCGTCCGCCGGTCTGCATCCGGCCGACACCGAAGCGCTGCTGCGGGCCCTCGATGGCCTCAAGGCCTCCGGCAACTCGCTGTTCGTCATCGAGCATGACCTCGACGTCATCGACCACGCGGACTGGATCGTGGACGTCGGGCCCGGTGCAGGGACGCAGGGTGGGCAGGTGCTCTACAGCGGTCCTCCCGAGGGCCTGCAGCAGGTCGACGCCTCGTCGACCCGCCAGTATCTGGCCCATGGGCGTCGTCAGCCTGCGCGGGCGGTGCGCCCGCCCCAGCGATGGCTCCGTCTGGCCGGCGTCACTCGCAACAACCTCCGGCAGATCGACGTCGCCCTCCCGCTCGGGGTGATGACCACCGTGACGGGCGTCTCGGGGTCGGGCAAGTCGAGCCTCGTCGGTCAGGCGCTCGTCGACCTGGTCACGGCACACCTCGGGCACGAGGCGCCCGAGCCCACGCCTGACGAGAGCGCCGATCTCGATCGCACGGCGCCCACGCCGACCCACGGGCGCATCACCGAGGGCATCGAGACCATCAGCCGGCTCGTGCAGGTCGATCAGAAGCCGATCGGTCGCACGCCGCGCTCCAATCTCGCCACCTACACCGGCCTCTTCGACCACGTGCGCAAGCTCTTCGCCGCCACGAAGGCGGCGCGGTCACGGCGCTATGATGCCGGTCGCTTCTCGTTCAACGTCGCCAAGGGCCGCTGTGCGCACTGCGCCGGCGAAGGCTTCGTGATGGTCGAGCTGCTGTTCCTCGCGAGCGTCTACACGCCGTGTCCCACCTGCCACGGGGCGCGCTACAACGCGCAGACGCTCGAAGTCCGGTATCGCGACCTCGACATCGCCCAGGTGCTCGACCTCACGGTGGATCGCGCCTGGGAGTTCTTCGAGGGCGAAGACGCCGTCCGGCGCTCGCTCGGCGTCCTGCGTCAGGTGGGCGTCGGCTACCTGCGGCTCGGCCAGCCCGCGACCGAGCTGTCGGGTGGCGAGGCGCAGCGCATCAAGCTGGCGACGGAGCTGCAGCGGAGCAGCCGGGGCGAGACGCTGTACGTGCTCGACGAGCCGACGACGGGGCTCCACCCGGCCGACGTCGAGAAGCTGCTGACACAGCTCGATGGGCTGGTGGACGCCGGCAACACCGTGATCGTCGTCGAGCACGACATGCGCGTGGTGGGGCACAGCGACTGGGTCATCGACATCGGGCCCGGGGCGGGCGCCGAGGGTGGCCAGATCGTGGCGCAGGGCACGCCGTCCGCCGTGGCCAGGGCCGCGGGCAGTCGCACGGCGCCGTACCTGCGGCGCGCACTGCGGGGTGCGTGACCGGGTGGTTGAGGCGTGACGGGGTGGTTGGGTAGGGCCGGCTCTCCGAGCCGGCCGTGTCGATCTCCGCGATGCCCTCCGACCGTCGGACAAGTCCGACGGCTACAACCGCGTGCTTCGTCGTCCTAGCGCTGGATGCGGGCCGATCCGCCCTTGGCGAACGCCTTGACGTCGTCCACCGTGGCCATCGTGGTGTCGCCCGGGAACGTGGTGATGAGCGCGCCATGCGCCCAGCCGAGGCGCACGCTCTGCTCCGGCGACTCTCCCGTGAGCAACCCGTAGATGAGTCCTGACGCGAAGCCGTCGCCGCCACCGACGCGATCGAGCACGTCGAGCTGGGTCGTCGGCGCGACGACCTGCTCGCCATTGAACCAGGCGACCGCCGACCACGTGTGCCGGTTGGTCGAGTGGACGTCGCGCAGCGTGGTGGCGACCACCTTGATGTCGGGATACTGCTGGACGACCCGGGTGATGGTGTCGAAGAAGGCCGAGGTGTCGAGCGCCGCGCCCTTGCCCGCCTCCGGGCCAGCCACGCCGAGGGCCTTCTGCAGGTCCTCTTCGTTACCGACGAGCACGTCGACGTTCTCGACGATGCGCGCGAAGATGGACTGGGCCTTGTCGAGCGCGCCCTGCGCCTTCCAGAGCTTCTCGCGGTAGTTCAGATCGAAGGACGTGATGGTGCCGGCCTTGCGAGCCGCCTTCATCGCTTCGATGATCACTTCCGCCGTGGTCTCGGACAGCGAGGCGAACAGCCCGCCGCTGTGGAACCAGCGCACGCCGATGCCGAAGATGGCCTCCCAGTCGAAGTCGCCCGGCTTGAGCAGGGCCGCCGCTTCGTTGGCGCGGTTGTAGAACACCACCGGCGGGCGGATGCCCATGCCCTGGTCGCTGTAGACCGTGGCCATGTTGGGGCCGCGCGCGCCGTCATGCTCGAAGGTCTTGTAGAACGGACGCACGCCCATCGCCCGCACGCGCTCGGCGATCAGGTCGCCCACCGGGTACCTGACCATCGCGGAGGCGATGCCGGTCCGCAGGCCGAAGCAGTCCGACAGATTGGCCGCGACGTTGAACTCGCCGCCGCTGACGTGGACGTCGAGCGAATGGGCCTTGCGGAACGGCACCCGCCCCGAGTCGAGCCGGTGGATGATGGCGCCGAGCGACAGGAGATCGAGCTCGCCTTGGGCGGGGACGTTCAGGTTGCTGCTCATGTCTGCGATGACTCTCCGAGAGATGACGGGTTGGTGCGAGAGGCCGAGCGACTAGGCGTGGCTGCCCCACTGCGTGTGGAAGGAGCCTTCGCGGTCGGTGCGACGGTACGTGTGCGCGCCGAAGTAGTCGCGCTGTCCCTGCGTGAGGTTGGCCGGCAGCCGCGCGCTGCGGTAGGCGTCGTAGTAGGCCAGCGATGCCCCGGTGGCGAGCACGGGAATGCCGAGGCCCACGGCGGTCTGCACGAACTCGCGCCAGCCCTGCTGCCGTTCGGCGACGGCGGCGCTGAAGAACGGGTCGGTCAACAGGTTGAGCAGCTGCGGGGTGCGGGCGAAGGCGGCGCGGATGTCCTCGAGCAGCGTGGCCCGGATGATGCAGCCGGCACGCCAGATGCGCGCCACTTCACCGGGGTCGATGTCGTAGCCGTACTCGGCCGAGGCGAGACGCATGAGGGCCATGCCCTGTGCGTACGAGGTGATCTTGCTGGCGTACAGGGCCTGGCGGGCGGCGGCGATGAGCCGCGCGCGGTCGCCGGTGAACGTGGGCGAGGGTCCCGTCAGCACCGCGCTGGCGGCGACGCGCTCGACCTTGAGGGCGGAGATGAGGCGCGACTCGACGGCGGCGTTGACCGTGGGGATCGGGGCCCCGACGTCGAACGAGTTCTGGCTCATCCACTTGCCGGTGCCCTTCTGCTGGGCCTCGTCGAGGATGACGTCGACGAGCGGGCCGCCGGTCTCGGGATCGCCCTGGGCGAGGACGTCGGCGGTGATCTCGACGAGGTACGACTTCAGCTCGCCACGATTCCAGTCGGCGAACACGTCGGCAATCTCGCCGGCCGTCATGCCGAGGCCGCGGCTGAAGACGTCGTACACCTCGGCGATGAGCTGCATGTCGCCGTACTCGATGCCGTTGTGGACCATCTTCACGTAGTGCCCGGCACCGCGCTGTCCGACATGGCCCACGCAGGGCAGGCCGTCCTCGGCCCGCGCCGAGATGGCCTCGAAGATGGGCGCGACGGCGTCCCAGGCCGCCCGCGATCCGCCGGGCATGATGGCCGGACCGCGCAGCGCGCCTTCCTCGCCGCCCGACACGCCGGTGCCGAGATAGAGCAGACCCTTCGCGGCCAGGGCGGCCTCGCGACGATCGGTGTCCGTGAAGAGCGAATTGCCGGCGTCGATGATGATGTCGCCGGCCTCGAGGTGCGGCACGATGTGCGCAATCACATCGTCGACCGGCTTGCCGGCGGGCACCATCAGCAGGACCTTGCGCGGCGTCGACAGGATCTCCGCGAGGTGCGCCGCGGACGACGCGCCGATGGCGGTACTCGACACCGCAGCGAAGGCCTCGGTCTTGGCTGCGCTGAGGTCGTACCCCGCAACCGCGAAGCCGCGGCTCTCGATGTTGCGGGCCAGATTGCCGCCCATCACGCCGAGCCCCACCACGCCGATGTCACACGCCATTGCATCCCTCTCGCACACCCGGTTACCGACCCAGGCTCGCGCGGGCGCAGGGTTGGCCGCGCGCCCGAGAGCCGGGCCGTATTGTGTGCCGATGGAGGGGGAAAATGCGAGGCGGGCGGCCGCGTCAAAGGTCAGAAGGGCGAAAAGGGCCAACAGGGCAAAACGACACCGACAAAGGGGGAAGGGTCAAGGCGGAAAGGACCAGGCCCCAAGGGGCTTTCGATCCTCCCCCTTTGACAGGCGCGCTCAGTACACGTCGGCGCGCAGGGTAATGGTTCGGCCGGGCTGCACGACGACGTCGAAGGCGATCGGGGTGAATCCCGGGGCGTGAATCTCGATGCGGTGCTGGCCTGGCTCGAGATTCAGGTGCTGGAACACCCCGTCGAAGTCGTCGACGATGCCGACGTAGTTGCCATCGGCGAACACCTGCGCGTCTCGCGGCGCGTCGGTGATGCGCAGGCCGCCGTAGAGCCCGCCGGGCAGCGGATCGTAGTAGGCCGGCGGGATGGCCCCGAACGGGTAGAGTCCGTCGGCGCCGTAGAACGCGCCGATGCCGATGCTCGGGCGGTAGTAGTACGGCTGCCAGGCGCCGTACCCGAGGATGAACGGAGAGACGAACCGGGGCGCCAGGACGCGGGAGCCGGGGGCCCAGCCGCCACGCCAGCCCGGCGCGATGTACCGGGGTGGCCCGTAGTAGCCGCGAGTGCCGTAGTAGCCACGGGGGGCGACGTACCCTCGCGGGCTGACGTAGCCGCGCGGCCCGGCGTAGCCCGCCCGCGGCGGGACGTAGCCCGGACGGCCATAGCCCGGACGCGCGGTGTAGCCCGGGTCGATGTAGCGCCCGGTGTAGCCCCGGTTCGCGTAGGCCTGGTCGCGAGGCACGGCGTAGCGGCCGGTGCCTGCACCGTCGCGCGGTCCCGAGGCCTGCGGTGGGGCGGCGTATGGTCGTGGTCGCTCACCGCGCTCCGCTTGGGGCCGACGACCCCCGCGGTCCTGAGGCGGAGCGGCCTGCCGGCCCCGAACCTGCCCGCCGCCGCGGTCCCCCCCACCTCCCCCGCCGCCGGGGTTGCGCTGGCGCTGCGCGAGCGCCGGGTCGGCAGCGGCCAGCAGGGCGGCGAGGAACACGGCGGTGACCACTTGTCTGGACATGACGGATCTCCTGCTGCTGTTCATTCAATAGCCGCGCCAGTCGCTGCAGGCGCTCTGGCGGGGCTGTCGCCACGACGCGTCAGGCCGTTCCCGTTCCGGAGACGCGCGGCAAGGAACAGGGCGTCCTCCGGCGGCGTCAGTACTGAGGCATGCCCAGTCGACGTACCTTCCTCGCCACCGGTCTTGCCGCCAGTGCTGGCGCCACCGCCTGGGCCAACATGTCCTCCTCCTGGGGCGCCCGCTTCATGCGTGAACGCTTCGCCGAGATCGGCAAGTCGGTCCCGACCGCGCCACACGTGCCCGACCCGTCCGCGTGGGCCGACAACGCCATCACCCTCGCCTGGCTCGGCCACGCGACGGTCCTGGTCAACTTCTATGGCCTGCGGATTCTGACCGACCCGACCTTCTTCAACCGGATCGGGGTGGACGCCTGGGTGGGCACCATCGGCCCGCTCCGGCTCGTGCAGTGCGCCCTGCCGCCCGAGGCCGTCCCGGACATCGACCTGCTGCTCGTGTCGCACGCCCACTTCGACCACCTCGACACGCCCTCGCTGGCGGCGGTGCCGGGCACCCCGGCCGTCGTGATGGCGCGGGGCACCTCCGACCTGCTCCCCGACCGGGCCACGGCGTCGGTCGCCGAACTCGGCTGGAACGAGACCGTGCACGTCAGGACGCCGCGCGGTGACGCGCACGTCCATGGGCTCGAGGTCCGTCACTGGGGCGCCCGCGTGCGGCGCGACACGTGGCGCGGCTACACCGGCTTCGTGGTCGAACGCGAGGGACGCCGGTTGCTGATCGGCGGCGACACCGCCGACACGCCGCTGTTCCGGGACCACCGGCGACACGGCCCCTTCGAGGCCGCCGTGATGCCCATCGGCGCCTACGATCCCTGGATCAGCAACCACTGCACGCCCGAGCAGGCCGTCTCGATGGCCGACGCCGCCGGGGCTCGTCTCTTCGTGCCCATCCACCACCAGTCCTTCAGGCTCAGCCGCGAGCCCGTGCGCGAGCCGATCGAGCGCGCCGAGGCCATGCTGGCCAAGGAACAGGGCCGGCTCGCCCTGCGCGACCTCGGCCAGACGATCGTCCTCGCCAGCTAGCGACGCCTGGGACAACGGACATGGCGACGCGACCGCGGCGGCGCACGTTCACCGCGACACTGCAACGGATCGCCGGCAAGGGCGGCTGGACCTTCGTCACGGTGCCGCCGGCACTCACACCGCGACACGCGGGCGCCTGGGGACGACTGCCGGTGAGAGCCACGGTGGACGACGTGCGCTGGGACACGAGTCTCTGGCGCACGAAACAGGGCGATGGCTTCCTGCCGGTGCCGAAGAAGGTGCGTGGCGACAAGGAAGAGGGCGCGGTCGTCCGCGTGACCTTCGTGCCGTTCGACGACGAGGACTGACACCGGTCTAGAATCTGCCTACTGCCGTGACTCAGCCTCCCGCTTCCCTCATGCGACCCCTGATGCTCGGCGTGCTCCTCGTGGCGGCAATGACGACCGTCTCGGCGCAACCGGGCAAGAAGGTGTTCATCTCGGTGGACATGGAAGGCATCAGCGGCATCGCCGGCGACGACCAGCTCAGCGCGGCCGGGGCCGAGTACAACAGGTCGCGCCGGCTGATGGCCGACGATGCCAACGCGGCGATTCGCGGCGCGCGGGCCGGCGGCGCCACCGAGATCGTCGTCAACGACTCGCACGGCAGCATGCGCAACCTGAGGCTCGAGGATCTCGAGCCGGGTGCCACGCTCATCAGCCACAGCTTCAAGCGTCACGGAATGATGGAAGGCCTCGACGAGACCTTCGACGCCGTCATCTTCATCGGCTATCACGCCAAGGCGGGCACGCCGAGCGGCCTGTTCGCCCACACCGGCAGTGGCGTCGTCGCCGACGTGCGCGTGAACGGCCGATCGGTGGGCGAGGGCGGGCTCAACACGCTGATGGCCCACTGGTACGGCGTGCCCGTGGTGCTGGTGACGGGCGACGACGTGGCGGTGGCGCAGGTCGCCGAGGGCACACCCGGGATGCGGACGGTGGTCACCAAGCGCGCGATCAACCAGCGCGCCGCCGCGTTGCGCCCGCTGGACGTGACGCGGGCCGAGATCGAAGCCGCCGCACGCGAGGCCGTGGCGCGTGCCGCGCGCGGCACGCCGTCGAGGACGGCCCCCTATCGCGTCGAGGTACAGCTGCGTTCGAGCCTCATCCCCGAAGTCGCCGAGATCCTGCCGGGCATGCAGCGGCCCGCGGCCGACACCATCGCCTTCAGCGCCGACACCATGCCGCAGGCCTACGCCCTCGTGCGCTTCCTGTATCGCTACGTGAACCCCGACTGACCGGTCAGGGGATCTGGCGGCCCTGCGCGGCTTCCCAGAGCGCGTACCAGTCCTCGCGCTCGAGCACGAGGCCGTCGGCGTCCGCCGCGGCCTGCAGGCGTTCGAGCCTGTTGGTGCCAATCACCACCACGGGGCGGCTGGGGTGCGCCAGGATCCAGGCATAGGCCAGTTGCTCGAGCGTCACGCCGGGGTACCGGGCCGCCATGCGCGTGGTCAGCGTGGCGAGGCGTACGGCCGCGGGGTTGGCGGGGTCGAACAGACGCCCCCCGGCCAGCGGACTCCACGCCATCGGCAGCACGCCGAGGCCCTCGCACTGATGCAGCGTCCCGTCGTCGATCGGCGCGGTGTGCAGCAGGTGGAACTCGATCTGGTTGGTGGCCAGGGGCTGATCCATGCAGGCGCTCAGCAGGTCGAACTGCGAGACGCTGTAGTTGGAGACGCCGGCCGCCCGAATCTTGCCCTCGCGGAGCAGCGCGTTCAGGCCGGACGCGGTGTCGTCGGCCCGCGTGAGCCAATCGGGCCGGTGCACGAGGAACAGGTCGACGTGATCGGTGCCGAGCCAGCGCAGCGACTTCTCGAGACTCTTGACCAGACGCGGACCGGTGGCGTTGTAGTGCGCGGTCCGGCGTTCGGGGTGGTAGGCGCAGGGCACGTAGATGCCGGCCTTGGTGACGATCTCGAACTTGTCGCGCAAGCCGGGCGAGAGCGCGAGCGCCTCGCCGAGCTGCTTCTCGACTTCGTACAGGCCGTAGATCTCGGCGGTGTCGATGGTGGTGATGCCGAGTTCGAGGCAGGCGTGCAGGCGCCGGTTGATGTCCTGGGTCGTCGGCGATGCGGCGAGCAGCCGCCACGTGCCGTAAACGATGCGGGAACACTCGGGTCCGCGCGCTGCGAGTCTCGTTCGTGTCATGTCAGGGTCGCGTCGTCTGGGTGTGGGGGTAGCGGAAGCGCGGCGGTGGCGACGATGGTGACGCCAGCGCGGTCACGGCGTCGACGGTGAGCGTGACGACGCGCGACAGTTTGTCGAAGTCGAGGCGATCGACGGTGTCCACCGGTTCGTGATAGCCGGGGTGGAAGCCGCCGAACAGCCAGATGGCCGGGACGCCCTTCTGCAGGAACGGCAGGTGGTCGCAGCGGAACAGCGTGCGCATCGACGAATCCCGATCGAACTTGTCGCTGAGCGTGAGTCCGGCGCCGCTCGACGCGCGCTGCAGCAGCGCGGCGAGATCGGGACTGAAGGAAGCGCCGACCAGGTTCAGCTGATCGGATCGCCCTGCCGTGATCTCGTACGCGCCGATGCTGTCCGGTGTGTGTGCCTCGTTGCGCCCGACCATGTCGAGGTTGAGCACGGCCCGGGTGGTGGCGAGGGGCCGGAGCGGGTGCGCGACGTAGTGGTACGACCCGAGCATGAGCTGCTCTTCCGATCCGAACGAGACGAATAGCACGCTGCGCGCGAGACGTCGGCCGGCGAGGAGCCTGGCCACTTCGACCATCGCCACCGTGCCGGACCCGTTGTCGTTGGCGCCCGGATACAACTTGCCGCCCTGGGTGCCCAGGTGGTCGTAGTGCGACGTCACCAGCACCGTCTCGTCGCGCAGCACCGGGTCCGTGCCCGGCAGCAGGCCGACGACGTTCCATGAGGTGCGCGTGCCCGAAGCGCCATTGACCGCGCGGATGGTGACGGTGACGCCGTCGAGCCGACGCGACGCGGGTGTCGCGCTGCCGTCGATGGCGCGCTGCCAGTCGGCGGGCGTCCGTCCCGTCCCCTGCAGGAGCGTTGTGGCCGCGTCGGCCGGCAGGGTCAGGCGGGGAATGCGCAGCTCCCCGGACCGCAGCGCCTGCGGGGACGCGCCGATGCGGTCGGGCGGGCGGGGCGCCGTCCGATGCGTGTTGACCGGCTCGGTCACGACGAGCACGGCGACCGCGCCATGCTGCTGCGCGTTGAACGTCTTGGTCCAGGTGCCCGCATGCAGGGTCAGGCCGGTGCCGTGAAACGCCGACCGCGGGTCGTCTTCCTGCGGCTCGTGATCGAAGACCAGCACGACCTTGCCGCGCACGTCCACGCCGGCGTAGTCGTCGTAGCCGAACTCCGGAGCCGTGATGCCGTAGCCCGCGAAGACCACCTCGCCGCTGATGGCGATCTCGCGGGTGGGGTCGGGAAAGGCCACGGCGATCGGGACGACGCGATCCTCTCGCCCCGCGTGCCGCAGGGTGACCGACGATACGTCGCGATCGAGGCGGAGCGGGACGAGATCGAACGGCTGCAGGTAGGCGTCGCCGGCGGCCGGCTGCAGGCCGGCCTTGCGCAGTTCCGTGGCGAGGAACCACGCTGCGGCATCGGCGCCGGGCGTCAGCGAGGCACGGCCGTCGAGGGGCGGCGACCCGAGGAACTCGAGGTCTGCCCGCATGCGATCGGCGTTGACCGTCGGGGCCGAGGGCGACTGCGCCAGCAGAGGCGCGATCGCCAGGCCGACGACGATCGTGGAGAGCGATGGCGTCCGCACGGCGCTACTCGGGCGTCGCGGGGGCGGCCGCCGCCGGCACCACCGTGACGGTGAGGCTCGACGGATACTGCGTCGAGTGGTGGATGACGTTGCGCGCCACCACCGGTGCACGCTCGTCGTAGTTGTTGCCGCCGGTATTGAGATTGCGATCGAAGCGCGGGAAGTTGCTGCTCGACACCTCGATGCGCAGCCGGTGCCCTGGCGCGAACCAGTTGCTGGTGGTCAGGGGCTGCAGCGTGACCTTGTGGACCTTCCCCTTCTCCATCCAGACGGGTGGGCCGTCGTAGCCCTCGCGGTAGCGCATCCGCTGGATGGACTCGTCGAGGTTGTACGCCCGCCCGTCCGGGTAGACGTCGAGCACCTTGACGGTGATGTCGGTGTCCTTCGCGTCCGACGACACGTACAGCGTCGGCGTGATCGGGCCACTCAGCTCCGTCCCCTCCGTGAACGGCTCGGTGGTGTAGACGAGCACGTCGTGGCGCGTCTCCATCCGCCGCTGATCGAAGGACCCTGCCTGGATCGCGTTGCCCGTGCAGCAGACGTTGCCGCCGTAGGACAGCACGGGATTGGCCGGGTCGTAGACGAAGCTGTCGGGCGTGTCGGTCGCCGGCGCCGTCGCGGTGAGCCGCCCGTCGCCATACAACGAGTTGGCGCGCCCACCGCTCGACAGGTAGAAGGTCCGCGGCTGCGCCGTCTTCGGTGGCCAGGTGTCGGCGGTGTGCCACGTGTTGCTGCCCATCCGGAAGTAGGTGACCCGCGGCAGGCGGTCGAGCCGCGCCGACGTCTCCCCCTTCAGGAACCGGTCGAAGAAGCCGTAGACGATGTCGTTGTAGTCGAGGCGGGCGTCACCCATGCTGCGTTCGCCGACGATCGTGTCTGCCGAGGCGCGGGTGTAGGCGCAGTGCACCACGGGCGCGACGATGGCCCACTGCTGGTCGGCGACGTCTGGGCGCGCCGTCTTGCGCACGTGGTTGAACATCGCCAGGTTGGGCCCGACCGAGACGTCGTACCAGGACATGAACCACAGGCCGGGCACGTGCAGCGGCATCGTGTCGTGCCACAGCCCACCCTTGTACCAGGCCGGATCGTTCGGCGTCCGTCGCACCATCGCGCCGCCCGTCGGCACCGGCATGGCGTCGGCGAAGACGCCGCGCGGACCCTCGGCCGCCTTCAGGATGTCCTGCACCGGCAGCGTCCAGAGCACCGTGCCCCAGTCCACCGGCGGCATCTGGGGCGCGAGATCGAACAGGCGCGCCGCCTGCACCAGATCCTCGCGGCTCGTGTCCTTCGGGAACTGGGGCCGCACCTGATTCTGTTCGCCGTAGAGCCACGCGATGAACAACATCTGCGTGGCGCCGCCGCGATACCAGTTGCCCTGCTCCAGGTACGGACCGACGCGGCCCACGCCCGCGCCGAAGCCCTGGACGTTCATCGCCGCGAACCCGGGATGGCCGAGCGAGGCCACGGCTGGCTGCCATTCGGCCGTCGACGAGCAGCCCGTCGTGCCGACCTTGCCGTTGGACCACGGCTGCTTCGTGAGCCACTCGATGGCGTCGTAGCCATCGGTGACGGGCGCGCCGAGGATGTCGTAGTGCCCTTCCGAGAAGAAGTGTCCGCGCTCGTTCTGCACGACGTAGGCATAGCCACGCTTGACCGCCGCCAGCGGGGTGGACATGTCGGCGGGCACGCGGTTGCGGACGTCCCAGTGGTTGACGTTGTACGGCGTCTTCGAGAAGACCACGGGGACCGGCCCGGTCGCGTGCTTCGGGCGGTAGATGTCGGTGGCGAGACGCACGCCGTCGCGCATCGGCATCATCACCTTGCGCTCGACGACGGCGATCGACTGCAGCTCGTGCTCCGTGTCGCGACGCCGCTGCTGCTCGGCCGGGGAGAGGCCGGCCTGCTGGGCTGGCAGCCACGCCACCGTCGTGACACAGGCGATGGCGATCAGCAGGACGAGACGACGAGGTGCGGCCAACGAAGGATGCGCAGGCATGCGACGCCGCCCCCTGTGCGGCGCGACGATTATCACGCGTCTCGGGTCGAGGCCTCGGACCCACGCAGGAGCCGGACGCCCCACACCAGCGCGCCGAGCATCAGCACGGCCCCGGCGAGGTGGAGCGCCCACGCGATGCGGTGGTCATGGGCCAGCAAGCCGAGGCGGCCCAGGATGAACTCCCAGTCGTGTCCCTCGACCTCGGCGCCCGTGCGGCCACCGAGCAGGACCAGCGTCAGCGCACGCGCGTCGTTGACGTAGAGCGCGACGTCGAGCAGGTTTTGCCCCGTCCACCAGCAGGCCACCACACGCCCCCAGCGATCGGGACTCGTCGTGGAGAAGGCGATCCAGCAGGCCACGGGCACCAGGATCTGGAGGAGGCTGCCGCCGAGCGCGGTGAGGAGCGCGCCGAACGGGCTGAAGAGGATGTGGCCGGCCTCGTGGAAGGGCAGGCTGACCAGATGGAGGAACGACGAGCCGACGACGTCCTGCCGCATCGGCCACACGAGGAACAGCCACGTCCATCGCGCGAGCAGCAACAGGAGCAGTGCCCGGGCGAGGCGAACCATGGCCGAGATGATAGCGGAGCCGCGCCCGCCATTGACGAGACGGACGGTACGCAATACCGTCCCTCATGCGCATTCACTCGCTCGTGTTCTCCCTCGCCGTGGCCGCCGCTGCTGGCGCCCTGTGCGCGGACCTGGCCGGTCAGGCTCCCGCGTCGGCACCGAAGGCCTTCATGGACAGCACCGGTCCCGGCTGGCGGACCCTCGGGCCGAAGGACTTCGCCCCCGTCAACGGCTACCCCGATACCTGGGCCTGGGACGGCGATCTGCTCAAGTCCACCGGCGTGCCGATCGGGGTGATGCGCACCCGCGACATGTTCCTGAACTTCGAGCTGGTGGTGGAGTGGCGTCACCTGAAGTCGGCGGGCAACTCGGGCGTCTTCGCCTGGGTGCCGATGAAGGCGCTGGACGGCCTGCCGCCCAACGAGCTGCCGAAGTGGGGCATCGAGGTGCAGATGCTCGACCACGGTTACCACGAGTTCCACAAGCAGACGAGCGGCGGCAAGCCCGGCGACTGGTTCACCACCAACGGGGACATCTTCCCCGTCGGCAACTCGACTCTCGACGTCTTCGAACCCAGGTCGCCCGATGGATCGCGCAGCTTTCCGCGCAAGCAGCTGAGCCGCGGCGTGGGCGAGTGGAACTACTACTACGTGCGGGGCATCAACGGCGAGATTCGCCTGTGGGTCAACGGCGAGGAGGTCTCCGGCGGCCGCAACGCCAACCCGCGCACGGGCTTCCTCTGTCTCGAGGCCGAGGGATCGCCCGTCGAGTTCCGCAACATCCGGGTCCGCGAGCTGCCGTAGCGCGCGAACCATCGGCGTGCGGCCTCGAGGGGCCGCACGCCTGCCACCGCTAGTGGGTGGTGACCTTCTCCATGTCGCGCGCGTCGCGCACGGCGTCGTGCACCTGACGCACCTGCCCCGCCTGCTGTCGCACCAGCGCGGCCGCGCTGGCCGGCAGAGTCTCCTTCTGGGCCGCGTCGTACGCCGCCTTCGCGATGTCCTCACCGCGTTCCGCCTCGGCCAGGATGGCGTGGTCACTCTTGCCGGTCACGACCGACTTGATGTCGATCCATCCGCGGTGCAGTGATCCGCTCACAGTGCCCGAGGTCTCCGGATCGCCACCGAGCGTGCGCACCTCGGCCTGCAGGGCCCGGGCGAAGTCCCCCCGCTGGCTCGCGTACTCGCGAAACTTCGTCTGATACGCCGGATTGGTGAGCCCCTCGGCCGCCGTCCGGAAGCCGTTCTCACCGTCCTTGCAGGTTTCGATGAGGTTGTTCAGCACTGAGATGACGTTGTCGTTCTGCATGCCTCGTTGACGAAGCAAAGGCGGTACCAACCACCTCGCCCGATCCCGGCGGGGGCCGAGCACGCATCGTGCAACCGCGGACGAGCGCCGATGGTGGCCCAGCAAGGGAGTGAACGTGCGACGAGTGATGCGTGTGGGTGTGGCAGGGGTAGCAGTCGCGCTGATGGGACTTGGCTGCGCGGGAGCGACTGACGAGACTGCGGCACCAGGCCCCGCCGCGACGGCGGCCCAGTCGGGCGTTCCGGACTGCGCCCCGATCGAGACCCGCGAGCCGAACGTCCCCGATCAGCAGCCGACGGTCGCCGGCCAGCGTCGGGCCTGCGCCGCGCCGGCCAGCCCGGCCTTCGACGTCACCGTCGTGGCGCGCGGCCTCGACAAGCCCTGGGCGGTGGAGCCGCTTCCCGGTGGCGACCTGTTGGTGACGGAGAAGCCCGGCCGCCTGCGCATCATCAGCGCCTCGGGCGAGCTCGGCGCCCCGCTCCAGGGCGTCCCGAAGGTCGACGCCGACGGCCAGGGTGGCCTGCTGGATGTGGCGCTGAGCCCGGAGTTCGACCGCAATCGCACCATCTTCTGGAGCTATGCCGAGCCCCGCCAGGGCGGCAACGGGACGAGTGTCGCTCGCGGCGTGCTGTCGCAGGATCGGACCCGCGTCGAATCCGTACGCGTGATCTTTCGCACACAGCCGACCTACGACGGCGACAAGCACTTCGGGTCGCGACTCGCCTTCGGCCCGGACGGCATGCTCTACGTGACGCTCGGCGAGCGATCCGATGCGCCGATGCGGCCGCAGGCGCAGCAGCTCACGAGCCATCTCGGCAAGGTCCTGCGCCTCACGCCTGACGGCGTGGCGGCCCCGGACAATCCGTTCGGTGACAAGGAGGGCGCCCTGCCGGGCATCTGGAGCCTGGGTCACCGCAACGTCCAGGCGGCGGCGTTCGACGACCAGGGTCGCCTGTGGGTGGTCGAGCACGGCACGAAGGGCGGCGACGAACTCAACCTCGTGGAGAGCGGCAAGAACTACGGGTGGCCGCTCGTGGCCTTCGGGGAGGAGTACTCGAGCAACCCGATCGAGGGCGCCGTGACCACGCGCGAGGGCTTCGTCGACCCGGTCTACTACTGGGATCCGGTGATCGCGCCTTCGGGCGCGGAGTTCTACACGGGCAGCGCCTTCCCCGGTTGGCGCGGCAACCTGTTCACGGGCGCGCTCAAGGACAAGCTTCTCGTCCGCCTGGTGATCGAGAACGGCAAGGTCACGGGTGAGGAACACCTGCTGAAGGATCGGGGCCAGCGGATCCGCGACGTGCGGCAGGGCCCGGACGGATTCCTCTACGTGACCACCGACGAGAGCAACGGTGAGGTCTGGCGCCTCTCTCCGAAGAAGTAGGCGCTTACGGGTTGCTGTAGCGCCAGGCCGAGGCGCGGGGCCCTCCTCCCTGCCCGTACCCGCCAGTGATGAGGGCCCCACCGTCGGCAAGCGGCGCCACGGCCGAGAACAGGCCGGCGAGGCGCGGTGCACCAGGCACGAGGGCAAAGGTTCCCGTCAGGGGATCGTGCAGCTCGACCTGGGCCGCGCCCCCGGCCAACAGCACGCGCCCATCGGCCAGCACCACCGCACTGCCCGCGTGCTTGTACCGGGGCAACTGCATCGAGGGCCCGCTGGCGAAGGTACCGCGGCGCGGGTCGAAGACCTCCGTCGTCTGGAAGACGCCCTCGCTGTCGCGCTCGTCGCTTCCACCGGTCACGAGCACACGCCCATCAGGCAGCCGCACGGCGTCGTGCTTGTGCCGGGCGGTTTGCAGGTCACCCACGCGTGTGAAGGCGCCGGTCGTCGGGTCGTACACCTCCGCCGAGGCATGCAGCCGCAGCGCGGCGCGCCGGCCGCGATGCCCGCCCGCCACCAGCACGCGCCCATCGTCGAGGCGGACGGCCGTGTGGCTCTCGCGCTCGATGGTCATCGGCCCGGTGCGCGCGAACCGTCGGGTCTGCGGGTCGTAGATCTCCGCGCTCGCCAGGAAGGTCCAGCCGGACCCGAGCCCGCCCGCCACCAGGACCGTGCCGTCCTGCAGCAGCACCGCGACGTGGTCGGCGCGCGCCTCGAGCAGACCGCCTGTCGGGGCGAACGTTCGCGTGCGGGGATCGAACACCTCCGCAGACGCGAGCGTCGTGGTGCCCTCGCCATAGCCTCCGGTGATGAGCACGGAGCCGTCGCCGAGGCGCGTCGCGGTGTGGCTGTGTCGCGTGACCACCATCGGCGGCACGGTGGAGAACGAGGCGGTGGCCGGCTCGTAGATCTCGGCGCCGACGACGGACCCCTTCTCGACGAAGCCTCCGGCCACGAGGACGCGCCCGTCGATCAGCGCCGTGGCGGTGTGCGCGGCGCGGTTGGCCCGCATCGTCGTCGCCGCGACCAGTTCGCCGGTGCCGACGACGGCACGCGTGCGGCGGTCGCGTGACAGTCCTTCAGGGTCGGGAGTGGCCGCGACGAGCGCGACGACGATCGTGGCCGCACCCAGCAGCCCCGCTGACGGTCCGGTGAGTCTCATGCGAGTCCGTGCCTTCCTGCGCGACGTCCCCCACGCCCATCGCGCCGGGGAGGCGTGGTGAAAGGACGCGGCGAAGGGCAGAACGTTAACGGACGCGGGCGCTTCAGCCCTGGGTGCCGCTGATGACGCGGAGGTAGGCCTGCCACGGGCCCACTTCCTCGGAGTACTGCCGGGCGAGCACGCGCGACACCTGCGCGACGTGATCGAGGTCGTGAGCGACCCACGTGGCCAGGAGTTGCCGCAGCGTGACGCGCCCGAACGCCGGATGCGTGCCGGCACGATCGAGGTCCCCCGAGGTGATCTGCAGCGCCGCGAGTCCCCTCAGGCTGTCAGCGCGCGCGGCGGCGAAGGCGGCGAGCAGGTCCGGCAGCGTACGACCCGCCGACGCCGCGAACTGGGCCTGCCGGTCGAAGGGATCGAAGGTCCGGCGCTCACCCTCGGTCAGGATGATCGTCACGCGCGGCAGCCAGTCGGCCTGCTCGCCGTGGACGAGGTGACCGAGCACGTCGAAGGGGCTCCAGGTCTCGCCGCCCTCGTGCGCGTGCGCCCAGGTCTCGGGGAGACCGCGCAACAGCGCGTCGAGCACCGCTGGTGTGCGCGACAGCAGCGCCACGGCCTCCTCGAGGGCGAACGGGCGTCGCGTACGGTCGTCTGCGTCCGGCATCAGGAGCGTCCCGGCTCAGCGCGCGGCGTATCCCGGCGCAGGTGTGCCGTCGTCCTGCAGGTGGCCGACGGTCCAGAGCAGTCCGCGCGACACGACGCCGAGGTAGACGGGGTCGGCAATCATCGCGGTGTTGTGCCCGAGCGAGGTGACGAAGACCTTCGCCTTGCCGTGGGTGTTGGTCCACATCAGCGGATACGTCTTCTTCGACTCGATGCTGTGCGCCTGCGCCAGCGGCGTCATCGACGGCCAGGTCCGCTCGAGCTCGTACAGTTCCTCGGGAATCGTCACCCACGGCTGCGGCACGCCACGCATGATCGGGTGCGTCCTGGCGACGACCTCGACGGTCAGCGGGCGCTGGGCGTCGTGGCGCATGCTGAACGCGCCCATCAGTTCCCCCCACGCCCGGGTCGTCGATCGCCGGTAGCTGTGGACGGCGCCATGCAGGATCACGGCGCCCACACCGCTGTCGCGGTGCGCCGCGGCCAGTCGCTCGATCCACGGAACGTCGACGACGTGCGAGAACGACATGTTGTAGAGGACGACGTCGAAGTCCTTCGTCCAGGCCGTGTCCTTGTGTCGGTCGATCAACGTCTCCGTGGAGGTGCCGGCCGTGTGATCCACGGTCCACTGGACATTGGCGACCTTCGCGACGGCAGGAGGCACGATGGCCTCCTGCTTGACGAACTCGTGAAAGCCTCCGCCGGTGACGTAGAGCGCCCGGATGGGTCGCGGGGGCTGGGTGGCGGGCCCCTGTTCCGCTCGGGTGACCGCGAACAGGGCGAGGACGGCCGTGGCGAGTGCGAGCGTGCGAAGCATGGGGGCGGATTATGCCCCGTCGCGGTGCTGCTGGTCGAGCACCGCCCTGCCGCGTGCCGACAGACGGTATCCCACCTCGAGACTCTCGGTCAGCCCCAGTTCCTTGAGCTGGCGGACGCGCCGCTTGAGCACGGGGGTTTCGACCCCGAGCTGCCCGGCGAGCACGTGCGACACCGTGCCTGGCGCTTCGCCAATCATCTGCAGTACCCGGATCGTCCAGGGCGACGACGCGTCCAGTCGGGCGAGGCGTGCCGCGATGGCGAGAGCCTCGTCCGAGTCCGGCGCACGGTCGCGGAGCGCCAGCCGTGGGTCCTCGCCGATCAGGCGCAGCTCGATGCGGAGCAGCGTCCCGTCGCCACGGATCTCGTCGCGCAACGCGGCGAGAGAGGTCGCCCCGCAGCGGGCGATGTCGTCGGCGGTGATGTCGCCCTCGTCGATGATGCGCACACGGTCGAGGGACAGCACGCCGATCGGGGTCCGCAGGGTGGAGCCGTCGGCTGGCGGCCGGCGCCGCCAGCGGCGGAAGGCCAGGCTGATGCGCCCCTCGGCGATGCCACGGAGGATGTCGGCGCGGAAGAGCATGGCGGGCGTCGCGGCTCAGTGCTGACAGGCCCGGCAGTAGAACGTCGAGCGCCCGGCCTGGACGACGCGTGTGATGCGCCCGCGACAGCCGGGCGTGAGGCAGGGCTCGCCTTCGCGGTCGTACACGCGGAACTCGTCCGACCGGTAACTGGCGCGCGTCTGCCGGGCCACGGCCCGCCGCAAGACGGCCTTGATGGCCACGGCGAGGCGCTCGGCCGATGGCCGTGCGGCGCCGCCCGGTGTCGCGATGGTCGAGGCGAGTCGACGGGGGGACAGCCCGGCCAGATGCAGCGCCTCGGCCGCGTAGATGTTGCCGAGACCAGCGACGACACATTGGTCCAGCAGCGCGACCTTGAGCGACGTGCGCTTGCCGGCGCACGCGCGGGCCAGGGTCGTGCCCGTGAAGGTGCGTGCCAGCGGCTCGGGCCCGAGCCCGGTCAGTGTGGGATGGGACGCGCGCTCGGCGGGCGTGAGCAGGTCCATGGCGCCGAAGCGTCGCGGGTCGTTGAACGTGACGACACAGCCCGACGACATCTCGAAGACGACGTGGTCGTGCGGGTCGAGGGCGGCGGGGTCCAGCTCTCCGGCGGGGCGACCGCGGTGCTCCACGCGGAAGTCTCCGGTCATGCCCAGGTGCATGAGCAGGGTGTCGCCCGTCGAGAGTGGCAGGAGCAGGTGCTTCGCCCGGCGGCCAACCTCGAGGACGGTCGCGCCGGTCACCCGATCCGCGAAGTCGGCGGCAAACGCGCGCCTGAGGTTGGCACGGCGCAGCAGGACCCGCTCGAAGCGGGCGTGCCGCATGGCCGGGTCGAGCAGGCGGCGTGTCGCTTCGACTTCGGGGAGTTCCGGCACGCGGTTCAGGATAGCGGACGGAGGGTGCGGAACATCGAGAGGGCTGGTCTCGTCGTATGTCTTGTCACGCAAGATACCTTGCGACGTACTCAACAGACCCATGGAATCGCCGACCGCCCGCACCGAGATCCGCAAGGGGAGCATCGCCCGTGAACTCAGGCGCGGCACGCTCGAGCTCATCGTGCTGCACCTGCTCGAGCCGGGCGAGGCCTATGGCTACGAGATCGTGACCAAGCTGACCCGCGAGACACAGGGGGCCCTCGAGGTCACCGACGGCACGCTGTACCCCGTGCTCTACCGCCTCGAGCGGGCCGGCTTCGTCGGCGTGCGGTGGGACACACCGGAACGGGGCGTCCCCCGCAAGTACTACCAGCTCACCGACGCCGGCCGACAGGAACTCCACGCGCTCACCACCGAGTGGTCAGCCTTCGCTGACGCGATGGCCCGGCTGCTCGGCACAGGCCACCCACGATGACGACCGACCTCTTCCTCGCCCAGGTGCTCGCCCACCTGCCCCCGACCACACCGCGCCGCCAGCAGATCGCGCTCGAACTGCGCGGCCACATCGAAGAGCGTCTGGCCGGCGGTCAGCCGCTCGACGAGATCCTGGGTCAGCTCGGGGATCCGGCGGCGCTCGCCGAGTCGTACCTGTCGGGACTGCCGCTCGAGCCGGCCGGCTTCGGCAGCCGCCTGATCGCCAAGCTCACGGACCTGCTCGTGCTGGTCCTCGTGGTCGGGGTGCTCGCCGCACTCGCCTGGCTCAGCCCGCGCGAGGGCCTCGCCCTCATCCTCGTCGTCGTCGCCATCGCTGTGGCCGGGTTCGGGTTCGTCGGCTACACGATCTGGGCCGAGTGGCGGACCGGGCAGACGCTGGGCAAGCGACGACAGGGCCTGCTGGTGGTGCAGGAGAGTGGCGCCCCGATCACGCTCGGGCAGTCGTTCGTGCGTCAGTTGTCGCTGCTGTTCCAGATCTTCTGGATCGACGCCATGTTCGCGCTCTTCACCGAGCGACGGCAGCGCGCCTTCGAGCTGCTCTCGAAGACCCGCGTGGTGCAGATCGGCACGGAGCGGTGAACCACGAGGACCGGGCGCCTACTGCCGGTGCAGGAACGTGGAGATGCCGTTCATCAGCATCTGGACGGCGACCATCACCAGCAGCATGCCCATCAGGCGCTCCATCGCCACCAGGCCGCGCTGGCCGAGCACGCGATAGAGGAACGTCGACGACAGCAGGATGACGCCGCCGATGGCCCACGCCGTCGTCACGACCAGCAGCAGTGTCATCGTCGATGATGGGACGGCGCGATCGAGCAGCAGCAGCGTGGCGAGTGTGGAGGGCCCGGCGATCAAGGGGATGGCGAGCGGCACGACGAACGGCTCGCCCTCGGGCGCGCCGTCGGTCAGCGTGCCGTGATCCGGGAAGATCATCCGCAGCGCGATGAGGAACAGCACGATGCCGCCGGCGATGCTGACGGCTTCCTGTTCGAGACCCAGAAAGCGCAGCAGGGCATTCCCCATCAGCAGGAACGCGACGAGGACGACGTAGGCGAAGCCGAGTTCGCGGAGCAGCACGCGCTGCCGTCGTTCCGGCGGCACGGTCTTCAGCACCGACAGGAACAGCGGCACGTTCCCGAGCGGGTCCATCACCAGGAACAGCGTGACGATGGCGGAGAAGACGTCCATGGCGATCGGGGGGCGATCTTATCGCACGGGTCCTGTCGCTCGTCCGTTCGGTGGTCACGGCGATGGTCGTTGAACCCTGTATGTCTCGTCCCTTCCCGCTGATGCTCGTGGTCGCCCTGCTTGGCAGCGCGGCGTGCTCGTCTTCCGATACCCCTGCGCCGTCCGCCGCCAATGAGTCGCCCGTCGAGGCCATCGAGCGCGCCGCCGCCAAGGCCTCGCCCGCGTCGTCGGCTGCGGCAGCCAATGCGTGCCTGCTCGGCTACCAGACGCGCTACGACGCGTTGCTGCCGCTCGAGAAGGCCGCGCAGGTGGCGTCGCGGCCCGCCGAGGCCGCCGAGGTCGAGTACTCGAAGGTGCTGAAGAATCCGCAGTACCACTCGGTGCGCTACACCTGGAAGGGCACCCGGACGAAGACGGTCGAGGTCCTCGGGCGTGAGATCGAGGTGCCGCAGCACGACACCGTCGAACTGACGGGGCTCACGAGCTCGACTCTCGAGAGCTTCAAGGGGACGTACCGTGCAGCGACCGACGCCGACGAAGCGGCCCTGAACGCCGAGATCGACACGTCGAAGGAGAAGGCGCTGGCCACCGAGGGGGGCAAGGCCGTCGCGAAGAACGTCGGCGGCATGCTCATGCAGGTGACGCGCGCCTACCGTGACGTCGACGGCATCGGCGATGCGGCCAGCTTCAACAGCGTGGAGTCGACGCTGTACGTGCTCGATCGCGGCGTCAAGTTCGCCGTCACCGTGAATCTCGACGACGACGCGGCGGCCAACCGGGACAAGGCGATCGGTCTTGCGACGCAGATCGTCGAGACGTGCCGCTGAGGCGCCGGGCCGCGCGTCGCCCACCTCACGTGACGACGGCGCATGGGCGATGATCCCCGGGTGACGTCACGGTTTGCGTGGTCCCTGTTCACCGGGCGGGTGCGTACCCGCGTGCTCACGGGTGCGCTCGTCCTGGCCGTGGCCCTGAGCTACGGCGGCTGGGCGGCGCGCCGCCTTGGCCAGCGTGGCTCGGAGCGCCAGACCTTCGACCACGCGCTCGTCTCGGCCGCTGGCCGCATCGTGCAGCGGCCCGATCGGGTGCCAGACGTGCCGACCACGACGACACTCGAACTCGAGCTCGCGGCCGTGGCACGCGACCAGCAGGACCTGCTGTTCGGCATCACCGTGCTCCTGTTGCGGCTCGTCGTCACGGGCACCGTGGCTGGTGTCGGCCTGATCCTGCTCACGGCCGGATCCACCGAGTGGGAGCTTCGGAGCGCGCCACCAGGACAAGACGACGACGTGACCCCTCGCGATGGCGACTGACGACATGCAGGATCCTTCGTCCGCCGAAGCGCGGTGGACGTCGCTGCGCACCGCTCTGGTCCGCGCCGTCAGGCGACAGTGTCCCTCCTGGCTGAGCGACCACGCCGAAGACCTCGCCCAGGCGGCGCTGGTGAAAATCATGAGCGGGGTCCACGCCGGTGAGGGGAACCGGCCCCTCACGTCGTTCTATCTGTACAGGGTCGCGCACAGCGCGCTGGTGGACGAGATACGTCGACGTCAGCGCAGGCGCGAGGTCGCGCTGGAAGACGAGGGTCCCGACGGTGAGCGCGGTCGTGTCGAGCCACACGCCGCCGCCAATCCGGAACAGGATGCTTCGCTGCGGGAACTGGGCGCGGCCGTCCGCGCGTGCCTGCTGGCCATGGGGGCCGACCGCCGTCAGGCCGTGATGCTGCACCTTCAGGGGCATTCGGTGCCGGAAGCAGGCCGACTGCTCGGGTGGTCCGCCAAGCGGACCGAGAACCTGGTGTACCGCGGACTCGGCGACCTGCGTCGCTGTCTGACGTCGAAGGGCCATACGCCATGAGCACGCCCGAACAGCCCGACGTGGAACGCTTGCGCGCGGCACTGGCGAGCCTGGGCGACGACGCACAGTGGCCCGACGCCGACGCCGAACGGCTGTTCTCGGCGCTGCACGGCGAGATGAGCGCCGAGGAACGGCGCGCGCTCGTGGACGAGCTGATTCGCAATCCACGCGCCGCCGCGATGTGGCGGCTCGCGAGGGAATTGCCGCCAGACGACGCGGAGATGGCGGGCGCGGCAGGCGTCGAGGCACCACGCCGCCAGGCGCCCTGGGTCTGGTTGTCGATGGCTGCCACGCTCTTTCTGGCCGTCGGCACGATCTGGCAGATCGCGGATCAGCCACGCGAGGCGCCCGTGTATCGCAGTGGCGACACTCGGCACATCGAGTCGCTGCTGCACGACGGCGATCGACTGCCTCGGTCTGCCGCCATCCTGCGGTGGAGCGCCATCGACGGCGCTCGCTATCGCGTCCGGGTCCTGACACCAGACCTGCAGGTGCTGGACGAGTCGGCGAATCTGGACACGGCGATGTACCGGCTCTCTCCGGAGACGCTCGCCGGGATTCCGCCGGGGGGACGACTGCTGTGGCAGGTCGAGGCGCGGACGACGGGCGCGGCGCCGATCGTGGTGTCGCCGACGTTCAGCACGATGCTGGAATGACCGGGCTCGGCCGGATCATCAATCGGATCAGCGAGGAGTGCGAGATGGACACGCAGACACGGGGATCGTTCATGGTGCGGCGCGCAGGTCGACTGGCGTGCCTGGCGGCATGGCTCCTGACAGCAGCGTCGCTCGGGGCCCAGACAGGCGCGACGACCGCGCTGTCGGGTCTGCGCGTGGAGACCGGCCTCTTCACCTTCTTTGCCGGGTCGCAGCGCAGCGTGAAGGTGACCATCACCGAAGCCGGCGCTCCCCGTGTGCAGTCCCGTGTCCGCATCGTCCTGCTCGACGCGGCCGAGCGCGTTGTCGCCTCTCGGGAGGGCACGCTGGAGCGCGGACGACCCGTGGCCTTCGAGTGGCCGCTGCTCGTGAGCGAGCCGCAGACGCAGCTGCGCGCCGTGGTGACGTCCATCGGCCTCCGCGACAGGCCGAGCGCGCCCATCGTGGTGGTCGAACACATCGATGCCAATGCCTTCACGATCGGCATCAACTTCTCGTGCGCTGCCGCCAGAGGGCAGTCGAGTTCCGTCGAGCCCTACTGCCCCGGCGGCATCATCAGCACCTTCACGGTCGGGCAGTAGGCACATGCCTGGGGCCAGGCGCCTCGGCGTCCTGAGTCTGGCACTCGCAGGATGGGCGGCGGTGAGCGCACAGGCGCCACCGCCATCCCCGTTCGAGGCGTGCGCCACGTCTGCCGCCGCGCCGCGCACGCAGGTCCACACGCTGTGCCTGCTGCGCGTGGCGCGGCAGCACGATCGGCTGCCCGAGGTGCGCGAGCGACTCCGCCACCTCGGCGCCGGCACCAGCGCGCATCCCTGGCCGACGATGGTGCTCGGCTATGCGACGCAGGATGACGACGAAGAACGCGCGCTGCGTCTGTATGAGGTCGCCGCTGACGGGTTCACGACGACGGGCGACGCGGAAGGCGAGGTGCTGGCGCGCCACAATCTGCGCAACCTGTATCACCGGCGCGGCCGGGTCGCGGCGGCGGCCGAGCAGGTCAGGCTGGCCCTCGCGACGGCAGAACGGTCGGGGCAGCCGATGCCGGTGGCGCGGGCATCCGTCCTCGAGGCGGCGCACATCGTCGAAGTCGGCGGCGACTTCGGGCGGGCCTACCGCAGCTTGGTGCGCGCCCAGCGACAGGCCTTTCCCGATGGGCCGATCGGCCTCCGGCGCACCATCCTGATCGCGCTGGCCAACGCCAGTCTCTACCTCGGGCAGCTCGACGAATCCATCGCGGCCCTCGAAGCCCATCGGGCGCTCAGGCAGGTCGACGGATCGACGGCCGATGCGGCCACCGTCGCCTACAACCTGCTCAACGCTCGCCTGACGCGGGCGGAGCAACGCCCCCGACCAGGGGCACGCGCACGCCTGACCAGCGAGGCCGTTGGCGTGCTTGCCGAGGCGACACGACTCGAGCGCGCGGCGCTCGTGGCGCACACGCATCGGGTTCTCGCGGATCTCTCACGGACCTCGGACCCGAGCCTGGCCGCAACGCATCTGCGCGAATGCCTGGCGATCGAGGCCCGCCTCGGCGAACCCGAACTGCGGGCGGGCTGCCTGTGGTCGCGCTCGCTGCTCGAAGCGCGCCGTCACCCCGCGCGCGCGGAGCAGGCCAGCCGCGATGCCATCGACGCGCTGAAGGCCACACCGGGGAGCCCCCACTTCATCTACGCCTGGCAGGCACGGCTGCGCCTGTCGTGGCAGACCCTGCAGGAGGATGCCGCCATGCCGGCGTCCCTGCAGGCCCTGGACGCCATCGAGCGGTTGCGGGCGATGCAGACCGACGAGACCACGCGGGCTGCCCTCTTCAGCCACTGGGCACGCGACTACGACTGGCTCGTCGGGCAACTGCTGCAGGCCGACACGCCGCGACTGCCCCAGGCCTTCGAGGTCGGCGAGCGGCGGCGCACGCGGGCGCTGCTCGACCACCTCACCAGGGCGGGCGTGCGTGAGGGCAGTGCGCGGGAGGCCGCACGGCAGGGTCGGCCGACGGCGCAGCGGCAGCAGATCGTGGAGGCACAGCGCCGCCTGCTGATGACCACGTGGGGTGGTGACGAGCATCGCCAGTTGCTCGCCCAGTTGCGAGCGCTCGAGATCGAGGAGCGGGAGGCGCACTCGGGCGACGGCGTCGCCGTGCCTGCCCACGCGTTTGCCTCCCTCGCACAGGTCCAGCGCGGTCTTGGCGAGACCGAGGCGCTGCTCTGGTACTCGATCGCGCCGTGGGAGGACGTCTATGGCGACTTCGGCGGGGGCGCATGGCTCGTGACCGTCACACGGCAGGCCGTGCGGGCCCATCGGCTGCCTGTCAGCGGAGATCTCGAGGGACAGGTGAGCGCCTTCGTGGGCCTGCTGCGCAACAGGCAGACCCGGGCCGAGTCGTGGTCCCCGGCGGCCGCGCGCCTCGGCGCCACCCTGCTCGAACCGGCACTCGCCGACCTTCCCTCCGGCATCGACCGGCTCGTCATCGTGCCTGACGGCGATCTCCACGTCCTGCCATTCGAGACGCTGACGATCGGCGACGGCGGTCTGCCACTCGGCGAGCAGTTCGACATCACGCTGGTGCCCTCGGCGACGCTCTGGCTGCACCTCCGGGCCCGACGTGACATGGCGCCTCGCGCGTCCGCCCTGGTCCTGGCCGACCCCGCACTCGCGACCGGAGTCCGGCCCGACGCCGAGCGTCTCGGCCCGTTGCCGTGGGCCCGCCGTGAAGCGCAGAGCATCGCGCGGCTGCTCGGACTCGATGCCCACCACGTCCGCGAGGGCGCCGACGCATCGGAGCAGTTCCTCAAGCGGGCCTCGCTCGCCGAGGTGGGCGTGCTGCATCTCGCCGCGCATGCGAGAGCCGACGAGGCGTTTCCGGATCGCTCCGCCGTGTTCCTGACCGCAGGCGACCGTCACGAAGACGGATGGCTTCAGCCGAACGAGATTGCCGCGCTCTCGCTCGAGGGTCGTCTCGTCGTGCTGTCGGCCTGTGCGTCAGCCGGGGGCACCGTGCTCGCGGGCGAGGGGCCGCTGAGCCTGGCACGTGCGTTCTTTGCCGGCGGGGCCAGCACGGTGGTCGCCACACGCTGGCCGTTGCGCGACGACGAGGCGGCGTTCGTGATGACCCGGTTCTACACGGCTCTCAGGGAGGGGCTCGGCGCAGCACCCGCGCTGCGGCGGGCGCGTCGCGAGGCGATCGCCCACGGCCTGCCCGCCGACGCCTGGGCGTCGTTCGTGGTGCTCGGCGATGGGTCACGCGTGCCGTTGTCGGCAGCGCCGCCCCGGTGGCGGCGCTGGCGCGTCGCGGTGATCCCGGTGACCGCTGCGCTCGCCGCTCTCGTCGTCGTCACCATCGCACGCGTGCGACGTCGATCGCCGCGCGTGTGAGGGGATTGGCGCACGGGCATCGTTCCTCCACCAACGACGGCCTTCGCAAGGGAGGCGTCGCACGAGGAGAACAGCGATGCAGCCGAGAATCCTGGCAGTGATGGCGATGACGGCCACGATCGTGATCGTGGCGGCAGGAACCGTGGCCACCGGCGTCCACGCACAGGGCAGGACGCCGGCCGGCGGGCAGGGGAATCTGAACCTCGGGTACGGTACCGGGGAAGCCAAGGGTTACGCATTCCTGCTGCCGGTGGCCCCGACGTCTGGGCGGCCCCACGAGATCTCCGTCGACCTGCGTCCCGATTCGACGCTGCCGCCACCGGAGCAGTGGACCTGGCACGTCGACACGCCGCCGAATCAGCTCAAGGCGATGTTGACGACGACCTGGTACGCGCAAGCGTCCTGCCCGGACGCGCTCACCCTGCTGCAGGTGACGGGACCTGGCGGTGTGCTCACCCAGAATCCGCTCCACAACCCGATCTGGGGCAACTTCAAGACCCAGACGTTCACGGTCGACACGATCGTCGGCGTCTGCACCGACTGGGCCAACGCGAACCAGTGCGCGCTGGGTGATGCCGGCTGTGACACGCACGAGACCTTCTCGCTCGTCGGTGGCGTGGCGCCGGCGACCGCCGCGGACCGGCTCCGCCTCAAGGCCTCGTGCGGTGGTGGACCGTTGCCGACCATCGACTACGCACCGAAGCTCAGTCTGAGGTGCAACCGCGTCAACTGACGCGGGCCGACCCTCCCTCCGCAACCCTCCGGGTGCGCCACGTCAACGCAGCAGTCGTCGGCCCAGCGCCGCGCCGACGCCCACGACGACCGCGACCGGCAGCGCATGCCACGCCAGCACGTGCACGGTCGCATCGTCCATGCAGATGAACTGGGTGCCGAGGGCGCCGAGCCCGGCGCCGGCGAGCGCGAGACTGGCCGCAGCCCATCGCAGGTCCAGGGGTGCGGCAGCCCTCACCATGAAGAGGAGAACGATGCCGGGAAGCATGCCGACGGCAGCGATGCGGGCCGCGCACGTGACGTGGGCGACATCGGCCCACCCCGTCGGCCATGCGAGCCCGTCCTTCACCGCCGGCCAGAGAACGACCGCCAGCCAGGCGAGAGTCAGGGTGAGCGTGGTCGCGCGGGCCCGGCCGACACGCGCCGCACCGGGAATCGCCAGCCGCAGGGCATTGCCGGCAGCGGCGAGTGTCAACGCCGCGAGCACGCCGGCCTGAACGGCGAACGCGGGGTCCGAGGCACGCCCCACGACATCTGCGCGCAGCCCAAGGACGCCGACGACCAGCACCGAGGCAGCGAGCGCCCCCATCACCCAGCGTGCCAGGCGGACCGCCGGGGACGCGAGAGGCCTGACGGGCGTGGCGTCGCGTGCCAGTGTGGCAATGGTCCGGACGAGTCCCTGGTCATCAGCCCTGGTCACGTGTGACTCCCAGCATGCGCCTCAGCGCGAGATAGCCGCGGTGTGCGGTCACCTTGACGGCGGGAACGCTCATGCCGAGCCGACCGGCGATGTCACGCGTGCTCTCGTCGCGCAGCTTGATCGCCTCGACGACCTCACGCTGCCGCGGGGGCAACGCGGCCAGGGCCCGGCGGACGGCTTCGATGTCCACGGGGGAATCGCGCCCGACCGGCGGAGGGCGGTCCGGCAGGACGTCGACGCCGACCTCGCGCGCCGACCGCCGCTGCTGGTGTCGGATGGCATCGATGAGCCGACTGTGGACAATCGCGAAGAACCAGGGCGCGAAGCCGCGCTGCCCGTGCCAGGTGTGTCGTGCCCGATGCACGGACACGAGCGTCTCCTGCACCACGTCGTCGACGAACAGCGCCTCCGATCGCAGCTTGCCGCGCACGTAGCGGCGCGCCTCGCGCGTGAGCAGGACGAGCAGCTCGACGTAGGCCGCTTCGTCTCCCTCCTGGGCGCGACGCATCAGGTCGCCAGCGAGTGCTTCCTGCGTCGGTGTCACGCGTACCGCATTCCCTCGACGTCAGGGACGACGGCGCCGGGCCACCGGTTACACCGCGTGCTCCTGTAACCGACGCGGGGCCGCCAGCGACTTCCCTCGTGACATCGGGCGGCATGCCGTCGCCTGCAGGGAGATTCCGCATGATTCGCATGGCCCGCATGACCCGCATGACCGGTATGGTCCGCAGCATCGTCCTGGCCGCCTGCGCCCTCGCCCTTCCCGCTGCCCTCTTCGCCGACCAGGCGCCGGCGATGGGCCGCACGGACACGATGGCCGGCGCCAAGGCCACAGGCCAACTGACCCCGTTCGCGAGGCCGGTCTTCGACGCTGCACGTGCCGCCGGGCAGATCACGCTGGTGTTCTTCCATGCGCCCTGGTGCTCGGTCTGCCGCGCGCAGGAGCCGAAGGTGGCCGCACGGCTGGCCGGGCCGGCATCCCACGTCGTGGCGTTCAAGGCCGACTACGACACCAGCACCGCCCTCCGCGCGGAGATGAAGGTCCAGAAGCAGTCGACCCTGATTCTCTTCAAGGGCACCACCGAGATCGCTCGCCTCAGCTACAAGAGTGACGACGCCTCGATCGATGCCTTCTTCGAGCACGCGGGCATGGCGATGCCGAGCGCAGCCCGCTGAGATGTCACTGATCGCACTCAGTCTGTTTGCCGGGGTCCTGGCAGCGCTGTCGCCCTGCGTCCTGCCCCTGCTGCCCATCGTCGTCGGCAGCGCGGTGCGCGGCCATCGCGCCGGTCCGCTGGCCCTGGCCGCCGGTCTCGTCGTCTCCTTCACGGTGGTGGGCATGGCCGTGATCGGGGCGGGCGCCGCGATTGGCCTCGAGGACGCCACCGTGCGCAGGGCGTCGGCGGTGCTGCTCATCGCCATCGGCGTGGTTCTGGTGAGTGGATCGCTCCACGTGATGGCCGGACGCGCGCTGGCGCCGATCGCCGAGCGCGCCGCGCGCCTCTCGACCAGGGCCGGGGACGGACTCGGCGGGCAGTTCCTCATCGGGGCGCTGCTGGGCGGCGTGTGGAGTCCCTGCGTCGGCCCGACCCTGGGGGCGGCGTTCGGCCTGGCGTCCCAGGGAACCTCGATGGCGCAGGCCAGCCTGATGATGGTCGCCTTCGGCGTCGGCTCGTCGGCGCCGTTGCTCGCGACCGCCTACACCTCCCGCGTCGTGCGGGAGCGTCGGCAGCAGCTGGTCCGCGTCGGTCAGACCGGGCACACGCTGCTCGGCGCCGGACTGCTGGTGATGGGCCTCCTCGTCTGGTTCGGGCTCGACAAGGTCATCGAGGCCGCCCTGCTGGACCGCCTGCCGCAGTGGTGGGTCGACCTGCTCGCCCGGGTCTGAGTCGCCCGCGGGGTGGGTGTTTGTCACCTTTTCGGCGAGTCCTGCGCTGTGCGATCAGACGGACTTCCCGACGCCATGACGCTGACTCGCCTTGCCCTCGCTCTCACCCTCTGTTCGTTCAGTCTCTGCTCGTCGATCGCGAGTGCGCGCGCCGAGGACGCCCCTCCGGAGTCGGTGGCCCGCGTGGCCAGCGCCCGTGAGGCCTACGGGCGCCTCACGCTGCAGTTCGAGCCGGCCGACGCGTCACCCGACGGCGACCGGACCTATGTGGCCCGGGGGGCGGGCTACCTGGTGGCCTTGAGCCGCGCGGGTGCGCGGCTGCAGATCGGCCAGATCGGGCAGGACGGCGCCTCCGTGGCCCTGACCCTGCGCGGAGCGCGGTCGGTGGCGCCCAGGCCAACGGCGCGTGCGGGCCAGGTGCACTACTACTACGGCGACGACCCCGCCGGCTGGCGCACCGCCGTGCCGACCTACGGGCGTGTCGGCTTCCCGGAGGTCTATCCGGGCATCGACGTCGTGTACTACGGCAATCAGCGGCGTCTCGAGTACGACTTCGTGGTCGCACCGGGCGCCGACTGGCGAGTGATCCGGATGGCGTTCGACGGGGTCGACCGCATCCTCGTCGACGCCACCTCCGGGGAACTGCTGCTCCACGTCGGGGATCGGGTCGTGCGCCAGCCGCGCCCCTTCACCTATCAGGGCGACCGGAGTGCGCCCGAGGTCGTGGCCTCGCGGTACGTGGTCGCCGCCGACGGCACGGTCGGCTTCGATGTCGCGGCCCACGATGCGACGCGACCGCTCGTCATCGATCCCGTGGTCGTGTACTCCACGTTCCTCGGCGGCACCGGCGACGACACGGCCTACGACGTCGCCGTCGATGCCACCGGCGCCGCCTACATCGTCGGCGAGACCGGCTCGGCCAACTTCCCGACGGGCACACCGCACACCGGGGCGTTCAACGGCGGCAGCAACGTGTTCGTCGCCAAGCTGAAGCCGGCCGGCGATGCGCTCGACTACACGGCCTTCCTCGGCGGCACGGGCGGCGACCAGGGCATCGGCATCGCCCTCGACCCGACGGGCCATGCCTATATCGCCGGCAGGGCCAGCACCGGCTTCCCCGTCACCACGGGGGCGTTCCAGACCGCGCACGGCGGCGGCGGATCCGATGCCTTCGTGGCCAAGCTCTCCCCGACCGGCACGCTCATCTACGCCACGTATCTCGGCGGGACCGACGGCGCCAACGAGCAGGCCAGCGACATCGCCGTGGGCCCCAACGGCAGCGCGTACGTGGTGGGGACGACGCGGTCACGCAACTTCCCGGTGGCCAACGCCCTGTACCCCACCCACAACGGCTTCTACAGCGACACCGGCCTGGCGTTCGTCGCGCAGCTCAACCCGGCAGGCTCAGAGCTGGTGTACTCGACGTACCTCGGCAACCAGTCGCAGAGCGGCGGTCGCGGCATCGCGGTGGACGCCACCGGCGCCGCCTACGTCGTCGGCTTCGCCGGCGGCATCCCGACGGGTGGGTCCGTGATCATGGACTTCCCGGTCAGGACTCCCTTCCGCCCGTCGTTCTTCGGCGGGCCGTTCATCGCCAAGCTGGCCCCCGGCGGCGGCTCCCTGGTGTACTCGACGGTCATCGGGGACGCCAATGGCTCGTTCGGCGGGCAGGCCGAGGACATCGCCCTCGATACGGCAGGCAACGCGTACATCACGGGCAGCGTCACCTATTCGAGCCTGGGCGGGACGCTCCAGGGTGCGCTGCCGATGGTGAACGCGTTCGAGTCCTCGCCGCGTGGCGGCCTCGACGGGTTCGTGATGAAGATCAACGCGGCCGGCAGCGGCATCATCTACTCGTCGTACCTGGGGGGCAGGGCCACGACCTTCGACAACGGCGCCGAACTCGGACGTGCCATCGCGGTCGACGGGGCGGGGCGCGCCTATGTCGTCGGCTACACCAGCTCAGGCGATTTCCCGCAGGTCAACCCGTTGCCGCTCGGCGGCAACGGTGGCCCCTGGGACGCCTACCTGACGCGTTTCGACGCCACCGGCTGTGCCATCGGCTACTCGACGCTCTTCGGCGGCGGCAACACCGACGAGGCATTCGGCGTC
Source organism: Luteitalea sp. (assembly GCF_022842525.1). Lineage (NCBI taxonomy): Bacteria > Pseudomonadati > Acidobacteriota > Vicinamibacteria > Vicinamibacterales > Vicinamibacteraceae > Luteitalea > Luteitalea sp. The sequence continues at coordinate 16,800 of NZ_JALHPM010000021.1, read as the reverse complement.
GCCGTGGATGCGGCCGGCAACGCCTACGTGGTCGGCGACACCGCGTCGGGCGACTTCCCCACGCTCGGCGCCTTCCAGTCCACTCACCGCGGTGGCGTCGCGCGGCCGTTTGGCGGTCGCGAGAGTGATGCCTTCGTCGTCAAGATGGCGCCCGGCACGCTTGGCCCGGCGCTGTCGCGCTGCGAGACGCGCGGCAAGCGCGTCATCGATCCCGTGCTCCCGACCCAGACGCAGCGGCCACCGGCCCAGCCACCGATCTTCCGCTTCTTCGATGCCAGCGCGCTGTGGTTCGATCCGCCGATCGCCACCGGCTACAAGTACACGATGACCGGCACGCCGCTCTTCACCGCCGTGCTCGACTTCCCCACCGGCATCGATGCCGACAACCGGTTCACGGTGTCGGTCGGCGGCGTGGTGCTGGGCGAATTCGGCCCCGGAGAACCGGTGCGCTTCAGCCAGTACGCCGCCCAGCTCGGTGCGCTGCTGGTGCGGGGCGTCGGCGTGCAGAACTTCAACGTCTCGGGCATCGCCCCGGCACGGGAGACCGAAGACCCGCTGGCCTTCCCGCTGCAGATCGAGTTCGACGTGCCGAGCGCCGGCTTCACGATGCAGGCCACCACGGACGCCGCGCCGGTCGTCCCGGCCACCATCACCTTTGCGCAGGCCACGCGGCGCGTCCTGCGCGGCGCAGGCAGCACGGTGCTGACCGTCACGCGCGGAGGCGACACCACGGCCGCCGTGAGCGCGAGCTACAGCACGTCGGCAGGCACCGCGACGGCCGGGAGTGACTTCACCACGTCCACGGGCACCGTGAACTTCCCGGCGGGGCAGACCAGCGCCACGATCACCGTGCCGGTCGGCGCCGGCAGCGGCAACGCGTCGACCGAGACGTTCACCGTGACGCTGTCCAATCCGACCGGCGGGGCGACCCTGGGCGCCACCACCAGCACGGTGGTGACACTGCTCGACGGCAGTGCCGTCTTCACCCAGTACTTCGCCGAGGGCGCGACCGGTCCGTTCTTCGACACCCGTCTCGCGCTGCTCAACCCGGGCGGTACGCCGGCCGAGGTGCTGCTGACCTTCCAGCGCGCCGACGCCACCGTGATCCGGTCGTCGCTCACGCTCGCTGCCGGGGCGCGCGCGACCGTGCGGCCAGCCACCATTGCCGGCCTGGCGCAGGCCGAGTTCTCCACGCGCATCGACGCCGACGCGCTCGTCGTCGCCGACCGCACGATGCAGTGGGACGGCAGCGCCTACGGCTCGCACGCGGAAGCCTCGGTCGCCACGCCAGCCACCACCTGGTTCTTCGCCGAAGGGGCGACGATGGGCGACTTCGATCTGTTCTATCTGCTGCAGAACCCGGGGGCCACCACGTCCGAGGTCGAGGTCACGTATCTGCTGCCGGCCCCATCGGCGCCGCTGGTGAAGACCTACACGGTGCTCCCGGGCAGTCGCTTCACGATCTGGGTGGATCAGGAGGATGCCCGCCTGGCCCAGGCGGAGGTCGGCGCGACGATCCGTGTCGTCACGGGCAGCCCGATCATCGCCGAGCGGTCGATGTACCGCAGCGTGTTCGGCACCACCTTCGGGGCCGGCCACAACAGTGCCGGGGTCACGGCGCCCGCCACCTCGTGGTTCCTCGCCGAGGGCGCGACGGGCGCGTACTTCGACCTCTTCGTGCTGCTGGCCAACCCCGGCACCGCCGATGCCGCCGTCGACGTGCGCTACCTGCTGCCCGATGGCACGGTGGTGTCGCGCAGCTACGTCGTGGCCGCACAGAGCCGCAGCAACATCTGGGTCGATCTCGAGGACCCGCGCCTGGCCGACACCGCCGTCTCCACCATCGTCACCTCCACCAATGGCGTGCCGCTGATCGTGGAGCGCGCGATGTGGTGGCCGGGGACGTCGGCGACGTGGCACGAGGCCCACTCGAGCCCGGGTGCGACGACCACGGGCGCCCGGTGGGCGTCGGCTGAGGGAGAAGTGGGCGGCACCGCGAACGTGGCGACATACGTGCTGCTGTCCAACACATCCGCGTTCGAGGGCTCGGTGCGGGTGACCGTCCGATTCGAGGACGGGACCAGCGCGACCCGTACCTTCCCGGTCGCCGCGACCAGCCGCTTCAACGTCGACATGCGGGCCGAGTTCCCGGAGAGCGTCGGCAAGCGATTCGGCGTGGTCGTCGAGAGCCTCGGGGCGACCCCGGCCCAGCTGGTCGTGGAACGCGCGATGTACAGCGACGCCAATGGGGTCACCTGGGCGGCGGGCAGCAACGCGCTCGCCACGAAGCTGCCCTAGGACATACGCTGCAGGGGCGGGCGCCTCCGCGGAGGGCCCGGTGGCCTGACTCTGATCTGGGCGCGCGCCCGGTGCGATGAGTTCGGGGCAGGCCGCCGGTCCAACCGCTGGAGACTCTCGATGAACGTGTTGGTGTGGATCCTGCAGGCCCTGCTGGCCGCGGCGTTTCTGGCCCACGGGCTGATGTTCCTGTTTCCCTCGGCGGAGCTGGCCGCGCTGATGGATGCCTCGATCGCGAAACCCCTCCGGTACTTCCTTGGCGTGGCCGAGGTGGCCGCCGGGATTGGGCTGGTCGTGCCAGGCATGACACGCATCCAGCCCTGGCTCGTGCCTGCCGCGGCCATCGGACTGCTCCCGATCATGGTCGGGGCCACGGTCCTGCACGTGCAGCGGGGCGAGCACAGCTCGGCGGTGACGACCGCCGTGCTGCTGGGACTGCTGGCGTTCGTGGCGTGGATGCGCGGCCGCGTCCTTCCGATAGCCGCGCGGCGCTGACGAGCGCGTCCGTCCCCTACCGCGAGGGCGCCACGGTCACGAGGGTGGCGCGGACCGTCACGTGGATGTCGTTGCTGACGCCGACACCGAGATAGGCCGGCCGGGCAATCTGGAAGGCGTCGATGCGCAGCGGAAAGCGCACGCGGACGTCGTAGCGCCCGTCCTTGCGCGAGAGATCGACATTGCCGGCCACGGCGCGCGTCTGCCCATGGAGCGTGAACTGTCCCTGGAACCCGACCGGGCCGTTGGGCATCCCCGCCACCGGTGTGTCGAGCACGATCCCGGACAAGGTGGCGCGCTCGTACAGCGGACCACGCTGGACCTCGAGATAGGTCTCCTTGAGATGCGAGGTCCGCAGGCCGATGCCGGCATCGAGCGTGCGCAGGTCCACGCCGAGCACGCCCTCGATCTCCCGCACGCGCGGATCGAGCGTGATCTGCCCTGCCACGGCCGTGGTCGTCACCTCGAATCGCCCCCCGACCGTGAGCGGGCACACCACCACCACGCGTCCAGACGTCACCTCGAACGTCTGGCCGTCCGCCGGCGCCACGCCTGCCAGCGCGAGCGCCAGCGCCAGGGCCCCCCTCCACGTACCGACGTTCAGACCTGACATGGCTCGACCTCAGTTGACGGTTTTCAGATACAGCTGCACGAGGACCCTGGTGATCGGTCGCCCGGCCGCATCTTCGCGGCGGACGGACGCGGCGAGCGTCAGGTGGGGACTCAGCCGCGCGCTCACTTCAGGGCGCCATGCCACCCGTCGCTCGGACAACGGCGCCGCGACCGAGAGTCGCTCGGCGGTCATCGACATCACGAGCCAGTCGACCGGGTAGTAGAAGACCTGGGCATAGCTGGTGTGTTGATCGAACGCCCGCCCGTCGGCACGCGGCCGCCGCGCCGTCAGGTCGTGCTCGGCCAACACGCCCCACGCGCCGAGACCGAGTCTGGCGAACACGCCGAGCAGGCGCTCGTCGTAGGTACCGTTGCGCGCGACACGAGCCGAGATCCCCGTGGCCAGTCGGTCGCCCAGCAGGTACGTCTCCCCGACGAGGCCGGCGCCACTGCTCCGGAAGCCGCCGGCTTCATGGCCGCTCGGGCCGAACACATAGGGCGCAATCTGGCCGCGACGTGACGACAGGAACAGCTTGGCCTGCGTCGGCACGTCCGTGAGGCCCTGGGCGTTGCGCCCCCGCATGTACGTCGCCTGATCGGCGATCTCGACGCCGCTCGGCAGCGTGTCGCGGCCGATGGCGAGGAGCACGCCGGCGCGCGGCAGGTACTCCACCAGGGCCTGCCGCACGAACACCTGCGGCGGCGACGGCAGGGGTTGCACGGGCGTGATCTGCCTGTCACGCGCCGGCAGGTCGGCGCTGACCATGCCGCTGAACCGCACGGTGCCGGTCAGCGCCGTCGCGTTGCGATACCAGAGGCGGGCCGCACCCGACGTGTCCGTCGACGCGCCCTCGTCACTGCGCGTGGCCTGCGCCAGCACACGAAGGTCCTGGTACAGACGACGCACGCGTTGCGCATCGGTCTGATAGACCCCCTTCCTGGCACTCTGCGCATCGTCGATGCCCCGACCGTAGTCGGTCAGCAGCCCGCGCCCCTGAGGCGACAGGTGACAGACCTGACAGCTCGAGTAGCCCAGGCGGATCATGGCTGGCGAGGCCGACGCCTGGCTGGCGCCGAGCAGGGCAAGTCCGGCGCCGACGACGAACGCGGCAGGCCTGAGCAAGGGCACGATGCGGTGGTCCGTCGCAAAGTGCGTGCCGCGCCGCAGGTCACACCCGCGTGCGTCAACCTCCGATCGCCGGGGACAGCGCTTACGCAGACGGAAAGCACCGACGCAGGCCGTAAGCGGGCGGACGGGTCGCGCGGAGCCCTGAGGCACACGTCCCGCCGGTACACTGACGGCATGCCCACTTCGACAGGTCGCGTTGTCTGCCGCTGCGCCGCCCGGGCGCTGGCCCTCGTGTTGGCCCTGACGGTCCTGCCCCTGGCCGCGCACGCACAGGTGGCCGGGCTCACCGGCACGCTGGTCGTCACCAACAAGACGCCCTCCACCGTAACGATCGTGGACGTGGGGTCCGGCCGCACCCTGGCCACGCTGCCCACGGGCACCAACCCGCACGAGATCGTGCTGTCGTCGGACGGCGCCCTGGCCGTCGTCACCGACTTCGGCGGGCCGCGACGGACCCTGACGGTGATCGACGTGCCCGCGCTGCGCGTGGCGCGCACCGTCGACCTCGGCGAGCACCGCGCCCCGCACGGCATCGTCTTCCTGCCAGGTGACCGACTGGTCGCCGTCACCTGCGAACAGACGCGCACCGTGGTCATCGTCGATGTCGTGGACGGCATCGTCAGGCACGCCATCCCCACCGAGGCCAACGGGTCGCACATGATCGGCGTGACGGCCGATGGCGCGCGCGGCTACACGGGCAACATGCGCGACCACACAGTGACGGCGCTCGACCTCACCGCCCATCGCGCCGTGCGCAGCTATCCGGTGCCGGCGGTGCCCGAGGCGATCAACGTGACGCCGGACGGCAAGGAGGTCTGGATTGGCAGCAACCAGACGGGTCAGGTGAGCGTGCTCGATCCGGCCACGGGCACCGTGACGACCGCCACGCAGGGCCTGAAGTGGCCCTACCGCATGCTGTTCACGCCCGATGGTCGCCAGGTGATCGTGCCGGATCCGACGCTGCACGAGGTGCGCTTCATCGACCGCGCCGCGCGCCGCGAGATCGGCAGGCTGGCCCTGCCTGGCGGGCCGCAGGGCGTGACCATCACGCCGGACGGCCGGTACGTGTTCCAGTCGCTCAGTGCCGAGACGCGTGTGGCGATTCTCGATCCCTCGACCCGATCGGTGGTGGGCCACCTGACGGTTGGCGGCACCCCCGACGGCGTGGCCTACACCTCGCGCGTGGTGGCCGGGGCGACGGCCCGGTGACGACCACGAGCGCCATCGGGCGTCTGGTGATGGGCGCGGCGCTGATAGCATGCGGAACCATGGCATCGACCGCGCAGCCGTGGCCGTTCCCGTGGCCCGAGGACCGCATCGCCCAGTACACGGCGCGGCGGGCCACCGCCCCCCTCGTCATCGATGGCCGGCTCGATGAGCCCGACTGGCTGGCCGCCGAGCGATCGCCGCGGTTCGCCGACCTCATCGGCGGGCGCCCGGGCGTGCACGACACGCGCGCGGCCGTGCTGTGGGACGACACGTTCCTCTACGTCGGCTACTGGATCGAGGAGCCGTTCGTCGAGGCGACGCTGACCGAGCGCGACTCGCTGATCTACACCAACAACGACGTCGAGCTCTTCATCGCGGGCCGCGACGCCTACTACGAGTTCGAGATCAACGCGCTCGGCACCATCTACGAGGTCTTCTTCATCTGGGAGCGGGCGTTCGAGTCGAGCGGGTACGCGCGTCGGGCCGAGTTCGATCGATCGCGTCCGGGGGTGAAACCGTTCCCCGGCGTCGGCTTCACGTCGCACCCGCGCGGGCCCCGCATCGGCTACTGGAACTGGGACATGCCCGGCCTCGAGACGGCCGTGCACGTGGATGGCACGATCAACGACAACACGGATCGCGATCGTGGCTGGACGGTCGAACTGCGCCTGCCGTGGCGGTCGCTCGAGCCCCTCGCCATGCCTGACGGGCGCGCGCTGCCGCCGCGAGACGGCGACGAGTGGCGGATGGACTTCTCGCGATTCAATCAGTACAAGGAGGCGCCACCGTCGAAGGACCCCGGCGGGTGGGCCTGGAGTCCCCACGGCGTGTGGGACTCGCACATCCCGGAGCTGTTCACGCGCGTGCGCTTCTCCACCGAGCCCGTCACGCGCTGAGACCGGCCGGCTCGGCGAGCCGGCCCTCCCAACGGAACGGCGGCCACGTCAGCGCGGGCGAAGCTCGAGGCGCGTGCGCGTGGCCGCGTCCACCGCCGCCTTCGAGTACGCCAGCGGGAAGTAGCGTCCCTGCGCCCAGAGTGGGGCCAGGTCGCGATAGTGCGGACTGGCCGGATCGCCCGACTGCCCGGGAGTGTTGATGGCCACCGAGGCGTCCCACCGACCGACGTCGGCCACCATGCGGAACGACGCGCCGGACGTCAGGTGGTAGTCGGTGGTCCGGTAGCCGGTCGCCATCGGCGTCGCGGTCGCTCCCCCGATCGGGCCTGCGGCCACCGTGAAGCGTCGACGCGCCTCCGCATCGACGCGCGCCGCCAACGGGTGCTCGAAGACCGCCTGGTGCAGGCGTCCCCACTGCCAGGTCGCGCGATCGGGGCCGAGCCGCGTCTCCACCTCGGCGACCGCGTGGGCGAGCGACTCCACGAGCACGCGGGTCCGCGCCGCCGGCGTCAACCACCCCCCGTGCCCCTCCAGCACCTGCAGGATGCGCGCGGGATCACCGGTGCCGACCCGGACGGCGGCGTCTGTCGGCAGCACGGCCTGCACCACGGCGCGACGCAGGTGCGTGGCGAACCACACCTCGAACACCGCCGCGGCGGCACTGTCGGCCTGCATGCGTCCATCCCACGCCCGCAGCAGATCGAGCGCGCCGCGTACTGCCGGGCGCGCGTCGGAGACGCCCGTCAGCAGTCGCACCAGCCGCTGCGCCGGCAGTGACGTGATGTCGAGCTGGTAGCTGCGAGAGTCCTCCAGACGGTGTGGCGCGCCACCGCCCAGCAGGTGGTGCAGACGACGCGCGCGCGAGTCGTCGCTCCACTCGTAGCCGATGCCCTTGCCCGCGGCCGGATGATCCGGCGGGATGTTGTTCTCGTTGGCCGTCATCACGTAGCCGGACGAGGGGTTGAAGGCGCGTGGCAGTTCGTCCATGTCGCGATAGCCCGCCCACTCGTAGCGGCCATCGCCAGGCACCGGCGTCAGGCCATCCCAGTTGGGACGAATCACGGTGAGCCCGGCGGGAATCCAGCCGATGTTGCCGCTGGTGTCGGCGTACACCTGGTTCTCCCCGGGTGCACCCCATCGGTTCATCGCCGCCGCAAACTGATCCCAGGTGCGCGCGCGCATGTACTCGACCGATCCGAAGTACGGCGCCATGCCCTCGTCCAGCCACGCCGCCCGCAGCGCGAAGGCTCGCTGACGGCCCGGATCGGTGGCCAGCACCGGCCCATGTCGCGTGAACGCGATCGTCACCGTACGCGGGGCCTCGCCACGCACCTCGATCTGCTCGGTCACCGTCTCCATCGGCTCCCAGCGCCCCTGGTACCGATACTCGTCCGGGTGCGCGGGGTTGGTCTCGTAGACGTAGAGGTCCTCCTGGTCCATGTAGAACCGGGTCAGGCCGAACGCGATGGCGTCGTTGTGGCCGACGGAGATGCCCGGGAGGAACGGCTCGCCGGCGCCGATCACGTCGAGACCCGGCGCCACGAGATGGCTGATGTAGCGGAGGCTCGGCGCCGAGTGCGCACGGTGGGGATCGCTCGCGAGGATCGGACGGCCGGTGGCGGTCCGGGCCGGCGCGACCGCCCAGTTGTTGCTGCCCTGCGCGGCCAGATCGTCCGGCGTGGCACGCGCCAGCACGAGGTCGATGGGCGCATCGCTCCTGACCGCCGTGGTCTCGGCGCGGAACACCGGGCGTGCGGTGGCGTGCGCATAGGCCTGACGAAGCGCCTCGAAGGGCAGGTCACACGGGGCGAGACCGGTGGCCAGCGTCGGCGTGATGTCAGGCACCAGCGCGCGGCGCAGCCAGTCGACCCGTGGCGCCTCGAGCCCGTCCTTGCAGTAGATCTCCGTGCGATCGATCTCGCCGGTGAGGTTCAGCGTCAGGCCGTGGTGCCGGATGCGGACGATGTCGGAGGCCTGCCAGCGGGCGGGCCGGTAGCCGAGCACACGAAACTCCTCGGGAAGCCGATCAGGCTGCTGCTCGACGAGATCGACGTAGGCGTTGATGCCGGCGACGAACGCCTCGGCGATGCGCTTGGCGTCGGAGCTGTAGGCCAGCCACTCGCGGTACAGGGTGCCGCGGAAGAGCACGGCACGCGCCATGCGATCGCTCTCGACATACGCAGGACCGAAGTCCTTCGCCATCTCGCCGAGCCCGCGCTTGCGCCACAGGTCGATCTGCCACAGCCGGTCACGTGCGGCCATGTAGCCCTGGGCGACGAACGCGTCGTACTGGCGCTCGGCGTAGATGTGCGGCACACCGAACTCGTCGATCCGCACCTGCACGGGACGCTCGAGGCCCGGAACCACCGCGGACGACGGCTCGATCTGCCGGGCTCCTCCCTGCAGGGGCGCGACGAGCAGGACGACGGCAACCAGCAGCGCGGCTCTGGACATGCCGGCATGGTACGGCGTCTGGTGGCGACTAGAAACCCTCGAGTACGACCTTCCCGCGTGCCGTGCCGCTCTCGATCAACGCATGCGCTCGCCGGAGGTTGGCGGCGTTGATGACTCCGAAGTGCTCCCCCAGCGTCGTCTTCAACACGCCTGCATCGATCAGGCGCGACACCTCGTCGAGCAACACGCCCTGCGCCTCGATGTCCGCGGTGCGGAAGACGGGGCGCGTGAACATGAACTCCCAGTGCGTCGACACGCTCTTGCGCTTGAAGGGCGCGATGTCCACCACGCCAGGGTCGTCGATCAGCGCCCAGCGACCCTGCGGGGCAATCAGCGCCGAGATGTCCGCGAGGTGGCGGTCGGTGGCCGTGGTCGAGAAGACGAAGGCAGGGGCGCCGAGGCCCAGCGCCTCGACCTGTGCGGCAATGGGGCGGGCATGGTCGACCACGTGATGCACGCCGAGGTCGCGCACCCACGCCGTCGTCTCCTCGCGTGACGCGGTAGCGATCACCGTCAGGTCCGTGAGCTGCCGCACCAGCTGCACCGCGATCGACCCGACGCCGCCGGCGCCACCGATGATGAGTACGGCGGGCGCGGCGCCAGGCACGGCCTTGCGGACGTCGAGACGATCGAACAGCGCCTCCCAGGCCGTGATGGCGGTCAGGGGCAGCGCGGCCGCCTGCGCCATGTCGATCGACGCCGGCTTGCGCCCGACGATGCGCGCGTCCACGGCGTGGTACTCGGCGTTGGTGCCCTGGCGGTCGAGCGAGCCGGCGTAGAACACCTCGTCGCCCACCGCGAAGCGCGACACCTCGGTGCCGACCTCCACGACGATGCCGGCGGCATCCCAGCCGAGGACCTTCCATCCATCGCCCTCGGCAGCCGCTCGTCGACGCACCTTCGTATCGACGGGATTGACCGACACGGCGCGCACCTCGACGAGCAGGTCGTGCGGGCCCGGCTCCGGGCGCGGCAGATCGATGTCGAGGAGCGACTCGGGGGCGTCGATGTCTCCGGGAGTGCGGTATCCGATGGCGCGCATGGTTCGACTGTACACGGCGCGAGTGTGCAGGGCGAACGCCGTGTGCGCTTTGACGCGCTCCGGCGTTTACATCAGCACCCTCTCGTCGCGCTCCTCCCGGCGCACCTCCCTTTCTGCGTGTTCCGGACCGACAGGAGCGTCGACGTGTCTCAGATCAGCGATCAGCACCCACAGCCCATCTCACTGCCGAACTCGATCAGGATCGGTGGCGCGCCAGCCGCGCCCACCGCCCCGACGGCCGGCCCGCGATTCATCACGCCCGTCGCCACCTGCCGTCCGACGATTCGATCCACGGGCGATCCGATCAACGCCGACGAGACGACGCATCCGGACTACCGCGGCAACTTCAGCAAGGGACTCGAGCATGATCCGGCGACAGGACTGGTCATCCCGGCCAGCTACGAGGCCATGGTGGCAACGCTGCAGCGCGCCCCGAGGAATCCGGCGGAGTTCGAGACCATTCCCCTGCATCTCGGTCGCCCGCTGACCAATCCCCAGGCGGGCAAGGCCACCGACGTCCAGGGGCCGAACCCGCGCCAGATGCGCATGGCGCCGGCGCCGACGGTGGACAGCGCCGAGACCGCGGTCGAGGCCATCGAGCTCTACTGGATGGCGTTGCTGCGCGATACCCCGTTCATCACGTGGGGATCGGATCCCACCATCGCCGCGGCGGCGGCCGAGATGACGACGCACGAGGCCGACTTCTACGGCCCCACCCTCAACGGCACCGTCACGCCAGGCACGCTGTTCCGCGGCTGCACGCCTGGCGACAACGTGGGCCCGTACATCTCGCAGTTCCTGCTGCGTGACATCCCGTACGGATCGCTGACGATCAGCCAGCAGCAGCGCACGGCCGTGGCGCAGAAGGACTACTTGCGCGACAAGACGTCGTGGCTGGCAGCGCAGGACGGCGCGCGCATCGATCCGCAGGCCGATCACGACCCGACGCGCCGCTACATCCGCAGCCTGCGCGATCTGGCCGAGTACGTCCACGTGGACGCGCTCTACGAGGCCTACCTCAACGCCTGCCTCATCCTGCTGCACGCCAACGCGCCGCTCAACCCGGGCAACCCGTACAGGAACGCCACCCGACAGATTGGATTCGGCACCTGGGGCGGGCCTCACATCCTGAGCCTCGTGTGCGAGGTGGCCACGCGCGCGCTCAAGTGCGTGTGGTGGCACAAGTGGTACATGCATCGTCGGCTGCGGCCAGAAGCGTTCGGCGGTCTGGTCTTCCACGGGCAGCTGGATGGAGCGCACCCGATCTTCGGCAGCGACGCGCTCGCGCGTACCGAGGCCGCGCCAGGAGGCTCACGTCTGCTGCCGATGGCGTTCCCGGAGGGGTCGCCCACCCATCCTGCCTACGGCGCCGGCCATGCGACGGTCGCCGGGGCGTGCGTGACGATCCTCAAGGCGTTCTTCGACGAGTCCGCGATCATCGATGACGTGGTGCAGCCCAGCGAGGATGGACTGAGCCTGGTCCCGGTGCCGGGCCTGCAGTTGACGGTGGGCGGCGAACTGAACAAGGTGGCGGCCAACATCGCCCTCGGACGCAACGCCGGCGGCGTGCACTGGCGCAGCGACTACACCGACTCGATCGCGCTCGGCGAGCGCCTCGCCATCTACATGCTGCGACAGCAGAGCGGCGACTACCACGAGGACTGGTCCGCGCGGTTCACCCGCTTCGACGGCACGCCGGTGGAGATCCACCCACACGCCGAGCACGAGGTCTAGGCGACTCGCGCTACGCTGGAGGCATGGCGGACGAGGTCAAGAACTACATCACGCCGGCCGGGTTCCGGCGGTTGCAGGACGAACTCGCCCGCCTCTGGAAGGTCGATCGACCACCCGTCGTGTCGACGGTGGCCTGGGCCGCCGCCAACGGCGACCGCTCGGAGAACGGCGACTACATCTACGGCAAGAAGCGGCTGCGCGAGATCGACCGTCGCATCCGCTACCTGTCCAAGAGCCTCGATCGGGCCATGGTCGTCGACAACGTCGGCAAGGCGCACGACCGGGTCCGCTTCGGCGCCACCGTCACCTTCCAGTCGGAAGAGACGGGCGCCGAGCGGATGGTCACCATCGTCGGCGTCGACGAACTGGATGGCGGCGACACGCGCGTGTCGTGGAAGTCGCCGCTCGCGAAGGCGCTGTTGACGGCGAAGGTCGGGGACGTCGTCACCCTCCGCGCGCCGCGCGGGCCCGAACGCCTCGAGATCATCGACATCCGCTACGACGACCTCCCCTAGCTGATCCGCGTCGCGGGAACGCGACGGGGGCCACACCGCGTCAGATGGGAGAGCCGAGCGTTCCCTCCCATCGCGTCGGCCGGGAGACACCACCATGAAAGCGCTGTGGAACAACACGGTGATCGCGGAGTCCAGCGACACCGTCGTCGTCGAAGGCAATCACTACTTCCCGGCCGAGGCGCTCCATCGGGAGTTCTTCGCGCCGAGTCGGCACACGACCACCTGCTCGTGGAAGGGCGAAGCGTCGTACTACCACGTCGTCGTGGACGGCAAGGAGAACCGCGACGCCGCCTGGTTCTATCCGGCCCCGAAGGCCGCCGCCGCGGAGATCACGGGGCGGGTGGCCTTCTGGCGCGGCGTCGAGGTTCGCCCGTAGAGGTCCGCGGCGTCAGAGCGCCGCGAGGACTTCCTTCATCAGGTGCTGGGCCCCCTCGACCCCATCCCAGGGCCCGTCTTCGTACTCGAGGGCAATCACACCCTTGAAGCCGCCGTGGTTCAGGATGCGGACGCAGCGCTGCAGATCGACGTTCTCCCAGCGGTTCCAGTACTTGGCGTGCACCGTCGAGTGCGTGTAGGGCATCAGCATCTCGAGGCCGTGGTACAGCAGGTACTCGTGCTCCCAGTTGCAGAAGTCCGGTGACGCCTCGCAGTAGGGGTGGTTCACCTCGTCGAGGATGATCCGCATGTTGGCCGGATCCGCGCTCAGGCCCCAGTGGTTCTCGATGGTGACTTTCACGCCGACCCTGGCGCCGTGGTCGGCCATCTCCTTGAACGACTCGACGGCGTTGCGGATGTACTTCACCAGCTCGTCGTTGCGGGGATAGCCCGTGGTCGCCGTTGCGCCGGGGACGATGCGCGGGCCGCCGGTGTTGACGCGCATGGTCTTCGCGCCGATGGTCGCGCAGGCATCGAGCCACACCTTCGCGGTGTCGATCCCCTGCCGGCGCAACTGGGGATCCAGGTCCGCGATGTTGCGGGGCGCGTTGTTGGACACGTGGTGACAGCTGACGCCGGTCTTCGCCATGCGCGCGTTCAACTGATCCAGCCAGGCCTTCGAGGTCCTGGTGGTGGGATCGAACTCGAAGCTCTCTCCCGACCGGCCATCGCGCGTCCACGTGGTCTTCGCAAACATCGTGTCGTCGGTCACGTCGCCGAACAGCGACGACCACAGGTCCATCTTCCGCACGCCGGCGAAGTGGTCGATGGTGAACTGCGGCATGTCCAGCATCGTGATCTCGCCGTACTTCTTCTTCATGGCGTCGGCCGACTGCGGGCCAGAGCCCGACATGGCCGGCGCGCCAGCGGCGGCCGGGCGGCGCTTGAAGAGCGTCCGCAGCGGATAGGTGTTGGAGGCGAGCCGCGTGACCTTCTCGGCGTCGGTCAGGGCACGTGGATCCCCATGCGCCGCGCCGGCGACAGGCGTCGACGTGGTGGGGAGAACGGCGGCGCCAACGACCATGGCGGTGGTCTGCAGGAAACCGCGGCGATTGGCCGAGGTGGACATGTCGGGAGGGGTGGGCATGCTGGCCACTACGCCCACATCGACCCGACCGTTGCACGTGGACATCTCTGGCGTGACCCGTTACAAGGGAGGCGATGCCGCTCCGCCCGCGCTACGTCAGCTCGAGTGTCGCCGCGCTCGTGCTGGGTCTCTCGGCGTTCCCGCTAGCGGCGCAGCCGTGCCACCGCCTCACGCCTGAGCTGCGTGCCTCGATTGCCGCGGTCGAGCGCTTCCTGTCGGAAGTGGAGGCGCCGTTGCCCGTGATCGGCGGCAGCCACAGCTCCATGCGCGTGGCCGAGCAGACCGGCATCTACGCACGGCAGGCAGGAGTGTTCCGCCGGCCGTGAATGGACAACGCTGACGACAGCGAGGAGATCTGCGGATGTATCGATGTGAAGGCGTGAGGACCCGAATCGGAGGCGTCGTCCTGACCGCGCTGCTGGGCGTCGGTGCCGACGTGGGGCAGGCACAGACGCGCGACGACGCGTGCAGCGGCCTGGTGTTCGGCGAAGGGCGGCGATCCATCTGCCTCCCGCAGGGCGAGAGTTCGTTCGCCGACGAGGTGGTGTCCTTCACGCCAGGTGCCCGCCCATCCTCCGGCGTCTGGGCGGATGCCTCTCATGCCCTCGGCCTGCCCGACTACACGAAGACGACGGCGCCCGGGTTCCTGTCGCTGGGCTGCGACGGCGTGCTCGTGCTGCGCTTCACCGACAACGCCCTCGTCGATGTCGAAGGCCCCGATCTCTTCGTCTTCGAGGTCGGACCGGCCGTCGAGGCCACGGCCCTCGCCATCTCCGAGGATGGTCGCACCTGGATTGAGGTCGGTCGCATCGAGGGCTCCCGCGCCGACGTCGACATCGCCTCGTTCGTGAAACCGTCGCAGTCGTTCGCGTTCGTGCGACTGACGAATGCGAGCCGGACCTGCGGCGGTCGCCACTCGGGCGCCGACATCGACGCGGTCGCCGCCGTCGGGTCTGCCCTGCGCCTGTCCCTCGATGGCGCCGTGCTCTTCGATACCAGCCAGGCCACCCTGAAGCCCGCCGCGCAGGCCGCCCTGGAGGCGTTGGTGCCGCGCATCGCGGCGTATGGTTCGGCCGTGGCCGTCACGGTCGAGGGCCACACCGACAGCGTCGGCGAGGACCCGGCCAACCAGCGGCTGTCGGAGGCACGCGCACGGGCCGTCGGTGACGCCCTCGCGAGTCGTCTGCGACTGGACGCCGCCCGTCTGACCACGGTGGGCCACGGCGAAACGCGCCCGGTCGCCAGCAACGACACCGAGGCGGGACGCGCCAGGAACCGACGCGTCGACATCATCGTGCGGCCGGCGCCGTAGCGCTCGGCCCGTCGCACCTTACGCGCCCATGCCGTCCTCGAAGGACCCGGACGCCACCGGGAAGCAGAGGTGCTCCTTGACGTACCGCACGCCATCGGCTGAGCAGTAGTCGAGATCCTTGTGGGCACTCTCGGCCTCGACGACCAGCGGGGCGTCCCTGGTGCCCATGAGGCTCATGTACCGCTGCGGATAGCCGACGTGGATCAGCAACTCGGCGTAGCGCTGCAGGTTGAGGTCGCCACTGCCCAGGTCGGTGAACTGCATGGCGCGCCGGCCCCAGTCGGGCTGCATCGCGCGGAGCGGGAAGCCGGGACGGACGACGAAGTTCTTCACGTGGGCGGCGCAGATGCGGCTGCCGACCTTGAGGAACCGCGTCTCCCAGGACTCGCCCTCCCAGCAGTGCGACGGGTCGGCGTTGACGGCCAGCGACGGGTCGCCATCACAGATCGACACGAGCATGTTGAAGTCGTCGGCCGTGCTCGCGCCGGTGCCGGGGTGGATCTCGTGACACAGCTTGATGCCGAGCGCGTTGGCATGGGCGCGGAGCCGCGCCGTCTTGGTGACGAAGCGCTCCTGTCCCTCGGCGAGCAGGTCGAACCCGTCCCCCGACCAGAAGCCCCACGGATAGCCGGTGGCGAGTTCCCAGCCGAACGCCACCCCCCAGAACATCGGCATGACCTTGACGCCGAGTTCGGCCGCCAGATCCATCAGCGCGAGCAGGTAGCTCTCGTGCCACTGCTCGATCTCCTGCGCCGACTTGCCGACCACATCGCCCGGAATGAACGCATTGCCCGACTTCGTGCCGGTCCAGGCGCTGGTGTGCACCCAGAAGGGGCAGTGCGAGGAGATGCCGTCGAGCGTCATGCCGCGCGACTCGAAGGCGTCACGAATCTCCTGTGCCGACTTGAAGCGACTGCCGCCATTGAGGTGGTAGTTGCTCGGCTGGATGCCGGTGGCGCCGGCTGCCTTCGCGAAGTCGAGGACGTCGGCGAGCGACTTGCCGCCGTGTTGGGCACATTCGAGGCTCGGATGGTAGATGGGCTGGGACATGCGTGAAGGGATAGCAAGCCGGGCGCCTGTGTGGCAACTGGAAAAGCGGTACCATCCGGCCGTCCGCCATGACATCCGCACAGCTGGTCCTGACGATGACGGTGCTGGCGCCGGGCCTGGCTGCCGCGCAAGTGCCTGCCACGGCACCTCCGGTCGCGACGACGTGGCACCTCGTGACGCCGGCGATGGTGGACGGCAAGGGGTGGCCCGAGGCCGCCACCTTCGAGCGCTTCCCGGCGCGGGCCGAAGCCGAGGTGCGTCCACCGGTCTGGGGCCTGTCGCGTCACGCCACCGGGCTCGGCGTGCGCTTCACCAGCACGGCCACGCGCGTGCGGGTGCGGTGGACCGTGACCGAGGAGCGACTGGCCCTGCCGCACATGCCGGCCACCGGCGTCAGCGGCCTCGACCTCTATCAGGCTGCTGAAAAGATGACTGTCAGTAAGTGGCGGCTCTCTGCGGTGGTGCTGGATGGCCGTCTGCGGGCCGTCGATGGCGCCGAGCGACCGGCGGCGGTGGCCGCTGCGGGCGCGTT